>CAWUJX010000013.1:0-36505 GCA_963922635.1 uncultured Hyphomicrobiales bacterium
CAATTTACAGGTGTTTCTGAATGGCGGAACGGACATTTGGGACTCCGAAGTATTCAGTATTTCTCTCATTCACGGGGAATCCTGGACCATGAACATGGGTGATCTCATGGTGACCATGGCGATGGTTTTGTTGTTTTTTGAAATCATCAAGGCAACGCGTGTGGGAGCCAGTTCAGTGATTGATCATCTGCTCTCCACATTTGTCTTCATCGCATTTTTGGTAGAATTTCTGGTCGTGAAGAGTGCTGCACACTCCGTGTTCTTCATTTTGATGGTGATCGCGCTGGTGGACGTGCTCGCTGGTTTTACCGTTTCCATCCGTTCAGCAACACGGGATGTGAATGTGGGCCACGGCGGCAGCTACGGCGAGTACTAAGCCCGCCGTTTCTCGCAAATTACTCTCCGGTATCAGCAACCAGATTAACGCCTTCGATGCCGGCGACTGCGGCTGCCTCATCGGCATCTGATGTATCGCCTGAGATGCCAACGCAGCCCAGAATATTTCCGGATTTATTCCGAATGATCACGCCACCGGCAACGGGCAACACGCCGCCCGGGATGACAGAACTAAGACCTGCCAGAAAGTGCGGCCGTGTTTCCGCCTGCGCGTTTAGCCAGCGTGAACCCATGCCCACTGCGAGCGCGCCATTAGCCTTGCCGCGTGCCACGTCAAATCGTCCGATTGAAGCACCGTCCTGCGACTGAAACGCCTTCATGTTTGCACCGTCATCCAGAACAACGACTGCCAGCGGTTTGTAACCGGCCTCTTTGGCATGGGCCAAAGCTTTTGAAATGATGCGGTTTGCCTGATTTAGCGAAAGCTTTGCCATGGAAACACTCCTGCTGCTGGTCAATGAATGAATTATCCGCTACCCAGACCGTATTTTCATGTGACAAGTCAATCACAAACTTGGTGTTCTAAATGCAAAGAGATTTTTCTGTTCCCGGGCGTTCGCCTGTTATTGCCAGTGAATGTGCCGCTGCCACTTCCCATCCCTTAGCTACTGCAAGTGCATTATCCGTCTTGCGCGATGGCGGAAATGCGGTCGATGCAGCGATTGCCGCCTGCGTCACGCAATGTGTGGTTGAACCGCACATGACGGGGATTGGCGGTGACTGCTTCGCCATTGTCGGTGAGCCGGATGGTACGCTTCACGGCTTGAACGGCTCCGGGCGTTCCGCAGCCGGGGCAAATCTTGATTGGTATCTCGATCAAGGCTTCACAAAAATTGAAGAGCCTTCCGGTCATGCTGTGACGGTCCCCGGTTCTGTCAAAGCGTGGGAGACTTTGCATCAGCGTTTTGGTTCCATGGATTTCACCCGATTGTTCGCAGATGCGATCCGGTATGCCGAAGACGGTTATCCGGTGGGAAACCGGGTGGCCGCAGACTGGGCGGAGCAAGTCACCAAGCTGCAAGGAAATGCGGCTGCGAGCGCAGCATTTCTAAAAGACGGCAAGCCACCTGCTGCTGGCGATCGGTATGCATTTCCGCAGTTGGGTAAGACCTTGCGAGCAATTGCGGCTGAGGGTTCCAGTGCTTTTTACACGGGCGAAGTTGCTGCTGATATTGCCGCTGCGGTTCAAGCGCAAGGTGGTTTTCTGAATGAGGATGATCTGGCTCGCGTAACGGCTGATTGGGTTGATCTGATTTCAGGTGATTATTCCGAACATCATTTGCATGAAATTCCGCCAAACGGGCAGGGCCTTGCTGCAATTCTGCTGGTAAAACTTCTTCAACGGCTTGGCGTTTCAAAAAGCGTATCGGGCCTTGAGCGGGCGCATCTTGAGGCGGAATGCGGGCGTATTGCCTATGCTGCGCGGGATGCATACATCAGTGACCCTGACCATATGCAGGTGTCGGTAGAAGCGCTTTTGTCTGATGACCATGTGGAACGCCTCGCAGCGTTGTTTGACAAAAATAAGCGCAATGACGCGATTGCCCTTCCTGACCCGACGGGGTCAGACACGGTTTACCTCACGGTTGTTGATCGTGACGGAATGGCGGTCTCATTCATAAACTCACTGTTTGGCGGATTTGGGTCGGGGATTGTGACGCCGAAAACCGGGATCGTGCTTCAAAACCGCGGGTGCGGATTTAATCTTATATCAGGCCATGGGAATGCCATTGGTCCTTCAAAACGACCCTTTCATACCATCATTCCTGCCATGGTCACGAAGGGCGGTAGGATCACCCATTCCTTTGGAGTAATGGGTGGCCAGTATCAGGCGATGGGGCAGGCGCATGTGCTTTCCAACATGCTTGATTACGGGATGGACCCGCAGCAAGCGCTCGATGACCCGCGGATATTCTGGGATGACGACGGCGCATTGGCATTGGAGACCCATATCGCCGCTGAGGTGGAAACGGGCCTGCAAAGCAAAGGCCACACCACACGACGCGGCGCGGTCCATGGCGGCGGGCAAATTATCCAGATTGATCATGAGCGTGGATGTTTGATTGCAGGTTCCGACCCGCGCAAAGATGGTCACGCAGCTGGCTATTAAGAGTTTTCAGCCAGTTCGAGCGCTTTGTCGATCAGGCGCACAGCATCCGGGCTTGCCCATTGGGCGGGTCCATTCAATACGCCTAGCCCGCATCCATTTTGATCAATGATCAGCGTGGTTGGCATGCCAAGGGCGATTGCTTGACTTTTCAGGCTTTCGAAAGACTGCATGGTGTTGTCGTGGAAAAATGGAAGCTCTTTGAGCCCTGTCTCTTCGTAAAACGCCTTTGGTTTCACATCATCGCCCAGATCAATGCTGACGGGAACAACCTCAAACTTGTCACCGCCTTTTGTGACTTGGAGTTCTTCAAAATACGGCATTTCTTCCCGGCACGGTGGGCACCAGGTGGCCCACAGGTTGAACAATACTGTCTTGCCGTTCCAATCTGCGATCGTCTTTGGGTTGCCGTCCGCGTCAACGAAAGAAATACTGCTCACATCCACCGGCACATCAAGCGCGCGATATGCGGCCACTTCGCCCAATGCGGTTTCACCCAACGTCGCGGCGTGATCGGAACCGGCCGCACAGCGTGCTTGTTCTTCTGTCTGGTTGCCAGAAAGGGTGTTGATGCCGTATACGCCAATTCCAAGAGCGATCACGCTCAGCAAACCAAATAACAGCGGTTTCGTTTTCATACTCGTTTCCGTTCTTTCAACGTCAGCCAAGGACTATCATCCATGACCGAAAAGGGTTCCGGCAACCAAATGTGGGGTGGGCGTTTCGCCTCCGGCCCCGATGCAATCATGGAAGAAATCAACGCCTCTATTGATTTTGACAAAAAGCTTTACGCCCAAGACATTGCCGGATCCAAAGCTCATGCGCACATGTTGGCGAAGCAAGGCATAATTTCAAGTGAAGATGCAAACCAAATCGCCTCAGGTCTGGACACGATTTTGTCAGAGATCGAAGCGGGAGATTTCAAGTTTTCAAGAGCACTTGAAGACATCCACATGAATGTGGAAGCGCGGCTCCGCGAATTGATCGGCGATGCGGCCGGTCGCCTCCACACTGCCCGTTCCCGTAACGATCAGGTGGCGCTTGATTTCAAAATGTGGGTGCGGGCAACGATGAAGGGCATCGTCGAAAGTCTCGATGCGATCATTGCCGCGCTGCTGGTGCGTGCGGAAGAACATGCGGACAGCGTCATGCCCGGCTTTACGCATTTGCAGTCTGCCCAACCGGTCACGTTTGGCCACCACTGTCTTGCCTATGTGGAAATGTTTGCCCGTGATCAGTCCCGGTTTGAAGATGCGCTTAAGCGATCTGATGAGTGTCCTTTGGGGGCTGCGGCCCTCGCTGGAACCGGGTTTCCGATTGACCGGAACATGACAGCGACTGCACTTGGATTTTCCGGACCCACCCGCAATTCTCTCGATACGGTTTCTGACCGGGATTTCGCGCTGGATTTGTTGGCCAGCAGTTCGATCTGTGCGGGACACCTGTCGCGATTGGCGGAAGAAATTGTGATCTGGTCCACGCCGCAATTTGGGTTCGTTACGCTATCGGACAAATTCTCAACCGGCTCGTCGATCATGCCGCAGAAGAAAAACCCCGATGCGGCCGAGCTGGTGCGCGCGAAGACCGGGCGGGTTAACGGTGCGCTCGTGACGCTTCTTACTGTGTTGAAGGGCCTGCCGCTTGCTTATTCGAAAGACATGCAAGAAGACAAAGAGGCTGTTTTCGATGCAGCCTCCGCTCTGGAAGTGTCTCTTGCAGCAATGACCGGTATGATAACAGACATGACCATCAATAAAGATGCGATGCGCGCCGCCGCCGGAAGTGGCTTTTCCACGGCAACCGATCTGGCAGATTGGTTGGTGCGTGAGGCAGGCCTACCGTTCCGTGATGCCCATCACGTGACGGGCAGAGCGGTTGCACTTGCGGAAGAAGAGGGAAAGCAATTGGATGAACTTTCGCTCGATCAGTTGCAATCGATCTATGCTTCGATCAACGAGAGTGTTTTCGATGTATTGTCGGTGGATGCCTCCGTTTCCAGTCGAACGAGTTTCGGCGGAACTGCGCCAGCGAATGTGCGCGCGCAGATTGAAACTTGGCGCGAGCGGCTAAACAAGGTTTGACATTCGAGGCTTGTTGACGAATATGTCGGCAGCTTTCATCTGCAGGACGAAAACGATGACCGATGGTCTCCTCAAACTTGGTTTTAAGCTTGCCGTGATCTTTATGGTCATGCTTGCCGCTGCCTCCTGCGGACGCCGTGGTAACCCGGAAGCGCCGCCAAGCGCGTCGGTGATTGCGATTGATGAAAACGGTAATGAACTTCCCTCTGCCGAAGAAGAGCCAGTGGAAGATAAACCGTTCATTCTGGACCCGCTTCTTTAAGTCCGGACCCCAATCATGAATCATTTCAATTACATCAATGGGATTTTGCATGCCGAAAATGTGCCTATTCCGCTGATCGCGGAAAAGGTCGGCACGCCTTTCTATTGTTATTCAACCGCGACGCTGGAGCGGCATTACACGGTGTTTGCTTCCGCCTTTTCGGACATCAACGCGATGGTCTGTTTTGCCATGAAGGCAAACTCCAATCAGGCCGTTTTGGCGACGCTTGCCCGGCTTGGCTCCGGTGCTGATGTGGTTTCCATTGGTGAGATGAAGCGGGCTTTGGCAGCGGGCATCCCGTCGCAAAAAATAATGTTCTCAGGCGTTGGCAAGACGGTCGAGGAAATCGATTTCGGTCTGGCAAACGGGATATTCTGTTTCAATGTGGAATCCATGCCGGAACTGGAACGTATTTCAGCCCGTGCCGTGGCCCATGGCGTGGAAGCGCCCGTTTCCTTGCGCATCAACCCTGATGTGGCTGCGGGAGGTCATGAAAAGATTTCTGTTGGTCGCAAGACCGACAAATTTGGCATCGATTGGGAGCTTGCCGAGGAAGCATATGCGAAAGCATCCAGTCTTCCGGGAATTAAAATAACCGGTATTGATATGCATATCGGCAGCCAGATCGAAAAGCTTGAGCCGTTTGATCAGGCCTTTTCAAGATTGGGCGATTTGATTGAGCGTTTGCGCGCCGCAGGTCACAATATCAAACATGTGGACGTTGGCGGCGGCTTGGGCATCCCTTACAAGCAGGACAATAACCCGCCGCCGGAACCCGACGCTTATGCAGCGGTCGTAAAAAAGCATGTACGTGAGTTGGGTTGTGAGGTTGTTTTCGAGCCCGGTCGCATGATTGCCGGCAATGCGGGCATTTTGGTGGGTTCCGTAATCTATGTGAAGGAAACTGCCGGAAAAACCTTTTATATTGCCGACACTGCGATGAATGACCTGATCCGTCCGACCCTCTATGATGCATGGCATGACATTCGGCCTGTCATAGAACAAGCGGCGGGCGCACCAAAAATTCTTGCTGATGTGGTCGGTCCGGTCTGTGAGGGGGGCGATTATATCGCAAAAGAGCGGACTTTGCCCGTGATGGGTGAAGGCGATCTTTTTGCAGTTGAATCCGCCGGTGCCTATGGAGCGGTCCAATCGGGGACCTATAATACACGGCCATTGGTGCCTGAAGTGCTTGTTAAAAATGACGAATTTCATGTGGTTCGCCCGCGGGTCGATGTGGAAGCACTGATTGCGATGGATGAATTACCCGCTTGGCTTTAGGCCATCCAATGATGGGCCTCTGATCACAAGTTTGCCATTTTGACGCGTCCGACACGCATTGGCCTCGAAATCGACGGGTTTTGTGCTACGTTTTAAGATGAAACGTAGGAGTACACCGTTGCAAGACGCTTCACCGCGACCATCCGAACGCTCGTTTCTCAGAGCTTATGCGTGGCTTGTCCTTACGTGGGAGCGTCTATGGCCGCTGGCCGTTCCGCTAATCACTGTCCTTGTTGCGGTACTGATATTCTCTTGGGTCGGCGGATGGCAATTTATGGGGAACGATGTTTCTTCGCCCCTCTACTGGCTCAGCCGAATAGCGCTTCTCGCAGGAATTGCATTTGCGGCATGGCCGTTGCGACTTTTTCAAGCGCCCGACGCTGAACAGATCACGCGCCAGATTGAATCCAAATCGGGCCTTGAAAATCGTCCTTTAACCGCGCAGTCCGATGACCTCGTTATGGGCGACGGCGATGCGTTTGCCCGTGCGCTCTGGCAAGAACACCAAAACCGGATGGCAAACCAGCTAACCGATCTCACAGCGGGTGCGCCAGTTGCGAAAGGCGGGCGGTTTGACCCGTTTCTGTTGCGGGCCATCTTACCGATTGTGGCATTTGCGGCTTTGCTGTTCTCTTACTCTCCGACGGGAGGAAGTGTCAGTGATATATTGGGTCCGAACCGGGCAGCATCTGTGGAGCCAGTCCGCATGGATGCCTGGATCACTCCACCGGCATATACGCGCAAGCCGCCTGTGTTCCTCTCCGATGCCAGTGAAACCGTGCGCGCAGCAGGAGCGGTAGAACCGGTTGTCAAATCTTTTACGGCGCCAGTTGGCAGCGAGTTTGTCATGCGGTTCATCGGCCCCGGCACGCTAATTGTTACGCAGGATGACGCGAACGGCGAGACGGCCATTCAGCCAAAAGAGAGTGACATTGCAACTCAACGCGAGTTCAGCGTTCGTTTGGGTGTAGACACGGTTATCCGCGTGGAACATCGCGGCGAAGAACTGGCTCAATGGGGCATAACACTTATTCCGGATGAAGCGCCCATTGTGGCCTTTCAGGAAGAACCTTCGGCGGCATTGTCAGGGTCACTGCAGCTAACATACACCGTGGAAGACGATTACGGGGTTGAAGGTGGTGATGTGATTATCGAAACCATGGAGCCCGTTGATCCCGATGCGCGTCCATTGATTGGCAAGCCGGAACTTGCGCTGAATATTCCGCGCTCGCGTGGGAAACGGGCTGTTGGAAAAATGAATACTGACCTGACGGAACATCCGTGGGCCGGAAGTGACGTATCCATCATGTTGCAGGTGGAAGATGCTGCGGGGCAAAAAGCGACCACGTTAACGAAAGAAATGGTTTTGCCGGGGCGTCGTTTTGCTGACCCCCTCGCACTGGCTCTTGTGGAGCAAAGACGAATCCTCGCGTTCGATGCCAATCAGCAGCGTACGGTTGCCGATCTGCTGGACGCAGTTTCCAGTGCTGCACCTGAATATATCGAAGACGGCAGTGCTGTGATCGGTATGCGTGCTGCGTATCGCCGTTTGGTCGATGCCCGTGATGATGATGAATTGCGTTCCGTGCTTGATCTGCTTTGGGAAATCGCTCTCGCAATTGAATATGGTAACTTGTCAGACGCTGAGCAGGCACTGCGTGATGCACAGGAACGGTTGAGCGAAGCACTGGAAAACGGTGCATCGGACGAAGAAATTGAACGCCTGATGCAGGAATTGCGTGAGGCAATGAATGAGATGTTGCAGGCGCTTGCTGAACAGATGCGCCAGAACCCTCAGGCTCAAAATCCGTTCCAGCAAAATGATGCGCAAATGCTCACCCAGAATGATCTGGAGCGCATGATGAACCAGATTGAAGATTTGGCGAGATCCGGTTCCCGCGATGCAGCACAGCAGATGTTGAGCGAGTTGCAGCGCATGATGGATAATCTTCAGGCGGGGCGTCACCAGCAGCAGAATCAGGCGGAAGGCAACGAGTTCAATGAAGCCCTCGATAAAATGAGCGAGTTGATGCAACGCCAACAGGAGTTGATGAACGAAACATTCCGCATGCAGCGGAACCAGCAGCAGGGTTTGCGCCCGAACCGTGATCAGGGTCAACAACAGCAGCAGCAAGGTCAACAGCAGCAGGGCCAGCAACAACAAGGTCAACAACAGCAACAAGGCCAACAGCAGGGTCAGCAGCAAGGCCAGCAACAGGGGCAACAGTCGGAACAAGGCCAGGGCGGCCAGCAGATGACCCAAGAGGAGTTTGCCGAAGCGCTACGTCGATTGCAGGAACAACAGCAGGCGCTGGAACAGCAGCTTGGTGAGTTGAGCCAGCAAATGGAAGAACTTGGCCTTGGCCAGTCACCTGAATTGGGCGAAGCACAAAGCCAGATGGGCGAAGCGGGTGAGAACCTTGGCGAGGGGCAGCCCGGGGATGCGGCCGGAAACCAGGGCCGGGCTCTGGAGGCACTTCGCCAGGGTGCACAGAACATGATGCAGCAGATGGCCGGGGATCGCCAACAGGGTGGTCAACAGCAAGGTCAACAACAGGGGCAACAGCAAGGCCAGGCTGGGCAGCAGCGTGGTTCTGACCCGCTCGGGCGCGAAACCGGCAATGACGGCTTGAATGCGGATTCAAGCGTGGAAGTGCCAGGCGAAATCGACACCCAAAGGGCGCGGCGTATTCTCGATGCAATTCGGGATCGATTGGCCATTCCTGACAATCCGCTGATTGAGAAAGACTATCTGGAACGTCTTCTGCGTAGCGAGTAACTGCGCGTCTTCTTGCCTCAATCAGAGATGACTTCCCCCACATAGGGCAGTTCGCGGAACGCGTGACCCACATCCATTCCATATCCCACAACGAATTTGTCCGGGCACTTGAAGCCGAAATAGTCCGCATTGATTGGGTGTTTGCGTCGGGTTTCCTTGTCCAGTAGCGCGATTGTTTTCACGCTCGCAGCACCGCGATCTATCATGAGATTTTTCGTGAAAAGAAGCGTGCCACCGGATTCCAGAATGTCATCAATGATAAACACATGGCGGTTTGTGACATCGGTTTCCACGTCCCGCAGGATGACAGGTTCTCCGGCTTCTGTGCCAGCGCCGTAGCTGGAAATTGAGATAAATTCGACCTCAGGCGACATGCCCGCATGGTGTACGGCTCGGATAAGGTCTGCTGCAAAAACAAACGAACCTTTCAAAATCGAAATGAAAAGCAGATTGGGCAGATCGGCATCGGTGATGTCGCGTCTTATCTCCTGGGCAAGCTCGAGGTTACGCTGGTGGATTGCTTCTGCTGAGAAAAGGACTTCTATAGTTTTGCCACGAACGGTTGGCATGTTTGTTCCTATTCAAGAATTGCCTCGGCATATGCGATGATTGGCGCATCAACCTGTATGGATGAGACAAACCGTGTTTTCACGCCGGGGTCAATGACAGGCTTTGGCGACAAGTGACGCCAACGCATGATCTCGCCTCCGTCGTTCTTTCGCAGGATGATTGCGATTGGCGGCAATACCTTAGCCGTGTCAGATCCGTTCTGGATCGACCCTTTTACTGTGACAACTTTCTTTCCGTCGCGTCCGATCTGTTCGCGGAGATTAACTTCGTCTACTATGAGTGATGCCGATTGTGCGCCGTTTGAAGTCACCGATTGAGAAAACCAGATTGAGCCGCCGATAATTGCGAGAAACAAACAAGCAATAACGCCGAATGAATAAGCCATTGCGTTCGGGTGTTGGGTATTTGTTTCACTCGTTTGTGTGGTTGTGAAGCCTGCGTTCTGGTCAGCTTCATTGGCGTCGCCGTTTCGAGCAAGGGTACGCAATTCTTCAAGGGTTGTTTGTTTTGAGGTGATTGATATTTGAGTCGGCGTCTTTGTTGCCACTGACGCGCTGATTTCTTTCCAGCTCGTGCCGCAATCCAGACAGATAATGATGTCAGCCTTGACCACAGGTCTGCCACGGCTCGATTTCTCATACTCGCAATTGGGGCATGAGTGCTTTTCTCGGGCAGCTGTAGCCATGGTTTCTGGAAGTTGTTGGTTCATCAAGTAACGCGCATTTGTCGTTTCAAGTGAATCTGTTAAAGCAAAGAAACTAATAGCTTGTTAACCATAACCGGCTTGACGAACTCTGGAGTTGTTCCGTTTGATCAGGTTTGAAAACGTTGGATTGCGCTATGGTTTGGGACGCGAGGTCTTGAGTGATCTTTCGTTTCAGATCGCGCCGAATTCGTTTCAGTTTCTCACCGGGCCATCGGGTGCCGGCAAGACCAGTCTGTTGCGGCTGATGCTTTTGTCGCTGAAGCCGACGCGGGGCCTTGTTCATGTGTTCGGTAAAGAGGCGACCACGATAAAGCCGCAGCAAATGCCGATTGTGAGGCGCAAGATCGGGGTTGTGTTCCAGGACTTCCGTTTGCTTAATCATCTGACCACGTATGAAAATGTGGCCTTGCCGTTGCAGGTGCGGGGCAAGATGGATGCCGATTATCGCAAGGATGTGACCGATCTCCTTGAATGGGTTGGGCTTGGTAACCGGATGCATGTCTTGCCGCCGGTGCTTTCCGGTGGAGAAAAACAACGCGCTGCAATCGCGCGGGCACTCATCGATCAGCCGGACATTTTGCTGGCGGATGAACCAACGGGCAATGTGGACCCGCCGCTCGCGGCACGGTTGCTGCGGCTATTTGTGGAGCTTCATCGTTCCGGCACATCCGTCGTGATCGCGACCCATGATTTAGGCCTCATGGATCAGTTTGATGCACGCCGCCTTGTGCTGAACAGCGGAAGGCTGCAGATTTATGAATAAGCCCGTGCGCCCGCCGGAAAACAGCCGTCCGGTTCAAAAAGCAAAACAAGGCGGCAAGGATGCCTCTCTCCGAGATGGAGATCGCAAAGTTGCGGCGAAGCCACTACGCAGTGGCAGCAGTATTGTCCCTCGCGAAACTATTGCCGGAACCGCTTTGGTGTTTGTGATCGGGATCATGACTTTTCTGGCGTGCCTTGCGCTTGGGGCTGTGTCACTTGTCAACAAGAGCGCGGGCCAATGGCAAAGCGATATTTCGCGTGAGGTGACGATACAAATCCGTCCGTCCGATCAGGTGGGTATGGATGATGCGCTAAGGCAAGCAAGCCGCATTGCGCTTTCTTTTACTGGAGTAACCAAGGTGGAAGCGTTGGATGACGCGGCCACAGTGCTTCTGCTTGAACCGTGGCTTGGTAGCGGCCTGCAACTGAGTGAATTGCCGGTTCCGCGTTTGCTGACCGTATCTTTGGCTGAGGGTGCTGCACCTGACTTTGCGGCCATGCGTCAACGGCTTGAAGCGGAAGTTCCCGGCAGCAGTCTTGATGATCATCGCGCATGGGTTGCGCGCCTCACAACCATGGCTTGGACCATGGTCGCAATTGGTGTTTCAATCTTTGTATTGGTAATGGCTGCGACCGTCACCACGGTAATTTTTGCCACGCGCGGGGCAATGGCCGGAAATCGTGACGTGGTGGAGGTGCTCCATTTTGTGGGTGCAGATGGAGCGTTCATTTCAAAGCAGTTTCAGCGGCACTTTCTCATGCTGGGCTTGAAAGGAGCTGTCTGCGGTGCCGCTTTGGCAATTCTGCTTTTTTTGATTTTGGGTTTCTGGTCTTCGGCCAGTCAAGCCACACCGCAAGGCGACCAGATCGGCGCTTTGTTTGGGACATTTTCGCTCGGGCTGACGGGATATATCGGCATGATTTTGGTGTTGGGGCTTGTGTCGCTTTTGGCCGCATTCACGTCGAGTTGGACGGTTTGCAATCAGGTTAATACGTTGCAGAATTACCGCCGTAGCGCGTAATCAATGAGAAGTGCGGGTTCAACGGTTGAGGGGCTGCCGTTAAACCGCCAAGTTTTTTTGCCATACTCGCCTCATAAGGAGGTCTCGATTATGAGGCTTTGGAAAGGCAAAGGCGGATGGAAGATCTGGCGTAAGGTACTCGTTTTGTCGGGGCTTGCGATGATGGTTGGGTTTGCAATCAGCTACTCTAATTTTGTCCGTACTGTCCATTTTGCTGTTCCCTCCAGCCCAACCGAAAAAGCAGATGGGATTGTTGTGCTGACGGGTGATGCGCACCGCATTGCCGAGGGTGTTAAACGGCTTCAAAGCAACCAGGCAAGACGTATGCTAATATCAGGGGTTGGTGCGCACACATCGCGGCAGGACCTTGCTGGCATTGCCGGGCAATCGGTTTTATCGCCGACGTGTTGCATTGATCTCGACCGCGAAGCGCTCAACACAAAGGGTAACGCTATTCACGCAGCGCGATGGGCGCGGACGAACGGATTTCGAAGCCTGATTATTGTGACCAGTGATTACCATATGCCCCGATCTCTGTATCTGATGCGCCAGCGTATGCCGGAAGTGGAGATCGTGCCGGTACCGGTCCGCTCGCATGAAATGGATATGAACTCGGTTTTCCTGCGGGCTTTTTCTCCGCAGGTTATCCGTGAATACATGAAATATGTGGCTGTGACATTGGGAGTCGAACCCTCTGCCAGCATCGTCGTATCAACGCTTTCTGGAAAGACCTCAATCTAGGTTTGAGAGTGAGACACAGACTCCCCAGTGTCCTCACCGTGTGATACACGTCCGCCCATGATGATTCTGCGTTCAGTTTTATTCGTTGTCTTGTTCAACCTGAGCACGTTGCTGCAGTTGCTTTTCTGGACACCGGTTTTCTTTTTCCTTCCCCATCAAGAAGGTTGGAAAGTGCCGAAATCCTGGGCATGGAACAGCTTGTGGCTGCAACACCTGTTGATCGGTACGCGCTATGAATTTCGTGGCACTGAAAACATTCCCGCCGATGGCAGTGGAATGCTGATTGCCTCCAAGCATCAATCCACCTGGGAAACCTATACGATGCTGCTCTTTATGAGCCACCCCAGTTACATTTTGAAACGTGAACTGATGCTGGTTCCTTTTTTCGGGTGGTTTGCCAAAAAGATGCGCGTCATCGCCGTCAATCGCGGGAAGCGCAGTGAGGCGTTAAAAGCGATGAACGAAACGGCGAGCGAGCAATTGGCGAATGGTAGGCAGATCGTGATTTATCCCGAAGGGACGCGTCGCAATGCCTATGCCGAACCCAATTACAAATACGGTATTTCCTTTATGTACCAGAATACCGGCGCACCAGTACTTCCCGTAGCGTTGAACTCGGGCCTCTTTTGGCCCCGCAACGGTTGGCGGCTTCACAAGGGAACATGTGTTCTTGAGTTTCTGCCGATTATCGAGCCAGGCCTAAGTGTGGAAGAATTTTCGGCGAAAATGGAAGCTGCGATCGAAGCCAAATCCAACGCGCTGATGGCGGAGGCGGAAGCCGATCCAGAGTTTGACGGTAAAGGCCGTTTCTTACCTGCCAAAGTTCATGCGTGAGTAACGGCTCTTAAGCTTGCTCTAATTTGCGTACGATATATTCCAATGCGTGATCTTTAATATTGGCCTCGCGCATGGCAGCAACCGTGCTTTTCACATACTCATCATTGGGTCCGGAGCCACCAAACGAAGTTTTGACGATGGCTGTCTGCTCATCGAGGGTCAGCCCTTTTGCATATTGTGGATGTGTCCGGTCTACGCGATAAACCAATGCCTGTACCCTGCCGGCATCTTCCAGACTGACGTTTCGCCAGCATTCAAGATACACGTTGGTAACAAGTTCGCGGGCGCGGAGATATTCGATGACTTCATCGCGCTTTTCGCCGGAAACCTTCATGGCGATCCCGTGGCATGAACCGCCTGCATCAAGTCCTAGAACAAGTCCGGGATTTTCTCGTGTGCCGCGATGGACCCAGGAGCGGATACACAATGAACGGTGAAGGCCGTGGAGTTGGGCGCGTCTGCGCTCAATAAATTCGAAACCGGGGTTCCAAATCAGCGAGCCATAGCCAAATACCCAAAAATCACTCATAACTTTCGTGGAACTCCAGAATCCAGATACAGACCTGAGATAGGAAAATCACGTGAAGAGAACAATCATTCTTTTGTTGATCATTGTTGGGCTCGGGGTCGGCTGGGTTTTTGGTTGGGGCTTAGTGGAGCGCAAAGTCGTCGACACCGCCGAAACGGTGAAAACACGGTTGGCGGAGCGTGGCCAACGGTTTGATTGTGCTGATCAACTTACGGGCGGTTTTCCGTTCAGGATATCGTTTAATTGCTCTTCGGTTTCCTATTTTAATGAACGGACCGGCATTGCCTTCAGTGCCGGCGAGATGCGATCGGCCGCGCAAGCATACCAGCCTGGAAAAGCGGTGATTGAATTGGAAAGCCCAGCGCGGGTTGTGGCACCGGACGGCCAGAGTTTTCAATCGGAATGGGCCAGCTTGCGTTCGAGCATAGGCGCCACTTTTGAAGGGCTTGATGAATTCTCCGTGCTCGTGAAGGAAATGTCCGTGACGCCGGAGCGGAGACCGGGTGATGCGGTTAATTTCGAGGAATTTCAATTAAATGGCCGAAAGGTCGGTAGCCAGCGCGTGCAATTTGCCTTTCGCTCGGAAAATGTGAGTGACGCACAGAGCCGTTGGCCTGTTTTTGACGCGAGAGCGCTTGTTTCCATTGACGGTGTTTACGATGAGCTTTCGAACCGGCCGGACCTTTTGACGATTGCGCGTCGCGATGGCCTCGATGGGGAAATCAACCGGTTGGAATATCGACCTGAGAGCGGTGGAAGTCTCGTACTGTCAGGTCCTGCGCAAATCACGCCGCAAGGGATATTGTCCGGCAGGTTCAAACTGAAAATCTCAAACACCAGTAAATTGCTGGAGGCGCTTGAGCAGGGCTTGCCGGGATACTCACAAGAATTGCAACGGATTGGCTCGACCATTCAACGCTTTGGCGGCTCACTTGGTGAACGGGAATTCGAGTTTCCGGTAACTGTGCGCGATGGCTCTGTGATCGTTGGTTTGATCAAAGTGGCTGAAATTCCACCGCTGTACTAGCAGTTATTCGCTGCTGGGTTCATCCACGATGTTGCGGCCGAAGTTCGGCGCTGCCACATCCTGACCCATTTCAATCACTGAGCGACGAATATCGCGGGTCCTGCTAAACAGGTCAAAGAGTTGCTCGCCATCACCACGTCGGATCGCCCGTTGCAAGGTGCTTAGATCTTCGGAAAACCGTCCGAGTGTTTCCAACACGGCTTCCTTGTTGTGCAGGAACACATCCCGCCACATAGTCGGGTCCGATGCGGCGATCCGGGTAAAATCGCGGAAGCCGGATGCGGAAAATTTGATAACTTCGGAACGCGTGTCTGTGGCGAGATCGTCTGCTGTGCCAACAATGTTGTAGGCAATCAAGTGCGGAAGATGGGACGTGATCGCGAGTACAAGATCATGGTGCTTTGGGTCCATGATTTCCACCATGGAACCGCAGGCTTCCCAGAACGCTTTTAGTTTTTCGGTCGCCTCGGTATCCGTATGTGCTTCCGGCGTCAAAATGCACCAGCGTTCTTCAAACAAAGACGCGAAGCCCGCATCGGGTCCGGAATATTCGGTGCCAGCCACAGGATGGCCCGGTACAAAGTGAATGCCATCCGGGAGATGGGGTTTCATCTGATCAATGACGGACTGTTTCACCGAACCCACATCGCTCACGATGGCACCGGGTTTTAGGTTTGGGCCAATAGCTTTTGCAATCGCTTCAGAGGCGCCCACGGGCGCGCAATGGATGACCAGATCTGCGTCGATGACTGCTTCGCCCGCGTCCAGAAAATAAGCATTGCCGAGGTTGAGTTCTTCAGCCCGCGCGAGCGTTTCACTGCTGCGGGTGGAAATCGCAATTGAGCCTGCAAGCTCTGCTCGGCGCATGGCGTGAGAGAGCGACGCCCCGATCAGGCCAATACCAATGAGGGCAACCCGGTTAAACATGTCAGGACAAGAATTCTTTCAGCGCAGCGATTGTGCCAAGGTTTGCTTCTTCAGTTCCGATCGACATACGCAAGGCGTTGGGGAACCCGTAACCGGTGACGCGACGCAACACAAATCCACGTGCGGTGAGGAAAGCGTCGGCCTCAGCTGCGGTCTTGCCTGTTTCTTCGGGGAAGTGAACCAAAACAAAATTCCCCACTGAAGGGGTCACGTTCAAGCCCAATGCTTCAAGCGCTTCGGTAACTTTGAGGAGCCAAGTGTCATTGTGTGCAACACACTTTTCCAGAAATTCCCGGTCCTGCATTGCGGCACTGCCAGCGGCTATGGCCGCTGCATTGACGTTAAATGGTCCTCTAACGCGGTTAAGCGCTTCGATCATTGACGTGGGTGCATAGGCCCAACCGATCCTCAAGGCTGCGAGGCCAAAGATTTTAGAAAAGGTGCGGGTCATGATCACGTTACCATTGCCGGACACCATTTCGATACCGGACTCGTAGTCGTTGCGACGCACATATTCGGCGTAAGCCGCATCAATGACGAGGACCACGTTTCCGGGTAGTCCCGCATGCAAACGGCGCACTTCCTCGATTGGAAGGTACGTTCCGGTCGGATTGTTGGGGTTAGCCAGAAACACAATCCTCGTGCGGTCGGTAACCGCTGCAAGGATCGCATCGACGTCGGCGCGACAGTCCGTTTCCTTGACGACCACCGGCTTTGCTCCGGCGGAAAGAGTGGCGATGCGATATACGAGGAAGCCGTGTTCGGTGAAGATCGCTTCATCACCGTTCGCCAGATAGGTTTGCGAGATAAGGCTCAGGATTTCGTCTGAACCATTGCCGCAAATCAGATTATCCGGGTTCAGACCGTGCACACGGGCAATTGTGTCGCGCAGAAGCGTTGAGGAACCATCAGGATAATCCTCTATCTTCTGCGTGGCGGAAATGGCTGCTTCAACGGCAGCAGGGCTTGCACCCAACGGGCTTTCATTGGACGAAAGCTTATGCAGTTTCACGCCTGACGGGACGGCGGATTTTCCCGGCACATAAAGGTCGATATCAAGGATGCCTGGCTTTGGTTGTGGTTGCATGATGGCTTTCCGTGTGGAGGCGTGAACAATCTCAGACGGTTCTAGTGAAACGCCAATCCAAAATCAAAGGAAAGATTTGATGCGGTCAGCGGTTGCGCGTCGCACGCCCTGTGCCTTGGGGGACGAGTACGGGCACAGCCAATCGTCTTTTTGCGCGGGCCGTTACAGGAATGCCCTGATAAAGGCGTTTGCTCGCTGCCACGCAAATCGCTCCTGAAAAAGCTGGCCACAGTTTGCGTCCAATGCGTTCCATGTTCGCGCGAAGCTTCACGGAAAATTCTAACTTGGATGGGGCGAAGTGGAGCGCCTCAGTCCACCCTTCGGGCGTGAACTGATTGTCACGCAACAGCCGATTCAACTGGCCTCTGCTGTAGGGTCTGCCGGTTCCAAATGGTGTACTTTCAAAACGCGCCCATACGCCGCGTCGATTGGGAGCGACGATGATGAGTGTGCCGCCGGGTGCAAGCACGCGCCACGCTTCACTCAGGCAATCATTTGCATTTTCCGCGTGTTCCAGAAAATGCGCCATGATGATCCTGTCGATCGAAGAGTCCCGCAAGGGAAATTCATCATCGTAACAAAGGGCGGTCGACGGAGATTTCGCAGACGGCCATTGCAACGCGCCTTGACCGGCAGGCATGAGGCAGAGACACCGCTCCGCATCCGGGCCGAAACGGTCGAGCCAGGGAATGGGGTATCCGAGCCCCAGAAGATGTTCCCCTGACGTGGGCTCCCACAGGGCAGATAATGCCATTGCCACAGAATTCTGAGCCGCCTCGCCAAGGTTGGACGCATAAAACTCACGAAGTTCAACCACATCTGTGTGCATGAAACTGTTTCTACTATCTGTCTTTGTTGGTTGCCAGAGGTGCCCTGACTGCCTATCTGTCATCAAGAATATAGGAGTATTCGATGGCCAAGCTAGAGTTCTTTCAGTTTCCGACCCTTAGCGATAATTATGGGGTTCTGGTGCATGATACTTCTTCGGGGCAAACCGCTTCTATTGATGCGCCTGATGCCGATGATGTGGAAGCGGCCTTAAACAAAAAAGGCTGGCAGCTTTCGCATATTCTGGTCACGCACCATCACTGGGATCATACCCAGGGTATCGCGACACTTAAGGCGAACCACGGCTGTCATGTGATCGGCCCTTCCGATGAAGCAGACAAGATCGATACGCTTGATGAGACGGTTGCGGACGGGGATACGTTTTCGTTTGCCGGTGAGACCGTTCATGCGATCAGCACGCCGGGCCATACGCTCGGTATGATTAATTTTTACTTCCCCGAAAGTCAGGTTGTTTTCACTGGTGACACGCTTTTTGCGTTGGGCTGCGGACGAATTT
The DNA here is from genome assembly GCA_963922635.1 of uncultured Hyphomicrobiales bacterium. Classification (GTDB taxonomy): domain Bacteria; phylum Pseudomonadota; class Alphaproteobacteria; order Rhizobiales; family Rhizobiaceae; genus JAALLB01. The sequence continues at coordinate 18,460 of CAWUJX010000013.1, forward strand.
TTGAGGGCGACCCGGCCATGATGTGGCAATCAATGGAGAAGTTGATGGCGTTGCCGCCTGAAACCACTGTCTATTGCGGGCATGAATATACACAGGCCAATGCGAAGTTTGCGCTCAGTGTGGACCCTGACAACGCAAAGCTTGTGATACGGGCAGCGCAGATCGACGCGCTTCGTGGTGCCGGGAAGCCAACGCTGCCAACAACGATAGGTGAGGAATTGGAAACCAATCCGTTCTTGCGCGCTTCAGACCCGCATATTCGCAAATTTCTGGGTATGGAAAACGCCAGCGACAGCGATGTTTTTGCCGAAATTCGGAAACGAAAAGACAATGCCTAATGGTGGCTGCTGGCAGTAACCTCGCCAACAGAGATGTAATCGAATTGCAATTTCCTTGCCCTAGACGTTAAACTGATAAGACACTACTAAGTGTAAAACCTGCCGGATTAGAGCTTATGGACGAACGTACTTCCACTTCTTATCTCACCGAGCCCATGGCACGGAAGAAAACTGTTGGTGTTCCTGTCGGACGGGTTAGGGTCGGAGGGTCCGCTCCGGTGGTGGTGCAGTCCATGACCAATACGGACACGGCGGATATTAACAGTACGGTGGAGCAGGTGGCGGCACTTGCAAAAGCAGGGTCGGAACTTGTTCGCATCACCGTCGATAGGGATGAAGCCGCAGCCGCTGTGCCGCATATCCGCGAGAAGCTTCTGGCGATGAATGTGAATGTGCCGCTCATTGGCGATTTTCATTATATCGGACACAAATTGCTTGCGGATCATCCCGCCTGCGCTGAGGCTCTTGATAAATACCGGATCAATCCCGGCAATGTGGGTTTTAAGGATAAAAAAGACCGACAGTTCGCCCAAATCATCGAAACAGCGCTTGAATATGACAAGCCCGTGCGCATTGGCGTGAATTGGGGTTCCCTTGATCAGGTGTTGCTCACACGGCTGATGGATGAAAATCAGGAAAACGGATTTCCGCTCACTGCCAGAGAAGTCACGCGGGAAGCGATGGTACAATCAGCACTTTTATCGGCTGATCTTGCCAATGAGCTTGGGATGACCAATGACAAAATCATTCTTTCAGCAAAAGTAAGCCAGGTTCAGGATCTTGTAGCCGTCTATACCGAACTTGCACGGCGCAGTGACCATGCCTTGCATTTGGGCCTCACAGAAGCCGGCATGGGCTCCAAGGGGATTGTGGCCTCGTCTGCTGCCATGGGTATTTTGCTGCAGCAGGGAATTGGTGACACGATCCGGATTTCTTTGACACCGGAGCCGGGCGGTGACCGGACCCGCGAAGTTCAGGTGGCTCAGGAATTGTTGCAGACCATGGGGTTCCGGCAGTTTGTTCCGATCGTTGCCGCATGCCCGGGATGCGGGCGGACCACGTCCACCGTCTTTCAGGAACTGGCACAGGATATCCAAGACCAGCTACGTCGCGATATGCCGGAATGGAAGACCAAATATCCCGGTGTTGAGTCCCTCAACGTGGCTGTGATGGGCTGCATCGTGAACGGCCCCGGGGAATCAAAACACGCTGACATCGGCATTTCATTGCCTGGAACGGGCGAAAGTCCTGCGGCCCCTGTTTTCATTGATGGCAAGAAAGCCCACACGTTGCGCGGACCCAACATTGCAGAAGACTTCCGTGCATTGGTACAAACCTACGTGGAAGAACGTTTTGGCTCCAAATAAAGCCGTGCTTCGATGAGCCTACCGATTGATGTGGCGCTGTGGTTGGCTGATGGCATCATGCGCGTGCTGCCACGGCCGACGCCTCCGACAGAAATGTTGGAACGCTGCAAGATTATTTCCCATCGCGGTGAACATGACAATCGAACCGTATTTGAAAACACGATGGAAGCGTTTCGTATCGCAGTGGACGCAGGGGCGTGGGGGCTTGAGCTTGATATTCGCTGGACACGTGATCTCGTGCCTATGGTGCATCACGATGCGAATACGCGCCGCGTTTTTGGTTCAGATGTTGAGATCAGCAAGGTGGATTTCTCAACCTTGCGGGAGGCTGTGCCCCAAGTGCCGACCCTTGATGAGTTCGTCTCAGAGTTTGGCGGCAAAGTGCATTTGATGATTGAGATGAAAGCTGAAGCCTTCCCTGAACTCGAACAGCAAAGAACAATCTTGCAAAAGGCTTTGTCGGAGCTTGAGCCCGTCAAGGACTATCACTTGTTGGCGCTCGATCCGGAGCTATTTGAGTTGTTTTCGGTGCAGCCAAAACAGGCATGCCTGCCGGTGGCAACGCTTAACATCAAGTCGCTGAGCAGGATTTCCTTGGCGCGTGGTTATGCGGGACTGTCCGGTCATTTTGTGATGTTGAACAATCGTTTGAAGCGTGAACATGAAGCTGCCGGGCAGTGGCTTGGTACGGGGTTTCCTGCTTCCAAAAACTGTCTTTATCGGGAACTGAACCGAGGGATTGAATATATCTTCACCAATGATGCGCTTGCATTGCTCAAGGTTCTGGAAGATGCAAAAAACCCGCGCTCATAGGAGAACGCGGGCTTCGAATTTTGAACGTTTGAAGCCGACTTAAAGTGCTGCTTCAAACTCGGGCAATACGTCGAACAAGTCTGCAACCAAGCCGTAATCGGAAACCTGGAAGATCGGAGCTTCTTCATCCTTGTTGATTGCAACGATGATCTTTGAGTCCTTCATGCCAGCCAAGTGCTGGATGGCACCGGAGATGCCCGCAGCAATGTAAAGGTCGGGTGCGACCACTTTACCTGTTTGGCCAACCTGCCAATCGTTTGGCGCGTAGCCCGCGTCAACTGCAGCGCGTGAAGCACCCACGGCAGCGCCAAGCTTGTCGGCCACTGGCAGGATAACCTCTTCGAATTTCTCGGATGAACCGAGCGCACGGCCACCGGAAATGATGATCTTCGCAGAGGTCAATTCAGGACGATCGCTTTCGATGATTTTCTCACCTTCAAATTTCGACAGGCCCGGGTCGGCAACGGCTGCAAGTCTTTCAACGGCTGCGGAGCCGCCTTCTTCTGCTGACGCAAATCCGGCTGTACGCACGGTGATCACTTTCTTTGCGTCTGTCGCCTGCACAGTTTGCAAGGCATTGCCGGCGTAGATCGGACGCTCAAACGTGTCCGGTCCGTGAACGGCGGTGATGTCTGACACTTGCATTACATCAAGCAATGCTGCCACGCGAGGCAAAATGTTCTTACCGGATGTTGTGGCTGCGGAAATGATGGTGTCGTAATCACCGGCCAATGAAACGATCAGGTCTGCCATTGGCTCTGCAAGCTGGTGTTCATAATGGTCGCCATCGGCCACCATGACTTTGCCAACACCTGAAAGCTTTGCGGCTTCCTGAGCGGCTGCATCACAGCCTTTGCCTGCAACCAGAACATGGATGTCACCACCGATTTCAGTGGCAGCGGTAAGCGCCTTAGCGGTTTGATCGCTCAGGGCAGCATTGTCGTGATCTGCGATAAGTAGAGTAGCCATTTTCAAATCTCCCTATTTGAGCACGCCGGCGTCGTTTTTGAGTTTGTCGACCAGTTCACCCACTGAGCCCACAATGATGCCTGCTTCACGGGCTGGCGGCTCGGTGGTGTTTGTCACTTTCAGGCGTGGCGCTGTATCCACACCGTAATCGGCAGGTGTTTTCTCATCAAGCGGCTTTTTCTTTGCCTTCATAATGTTTGGAAGTGAGGCGTAGCGTGGCTCGTTGAGACGAAGATCGGTTGTGACGATGGTTGGCATCTTAACTTCAACAGTCTGTAGACCACCATCCACTTCACGGGTCACACTGGCTGTGTCGCCCGTGATTTCCATGGAATTGGCAAATGTCGCCTGTGACCAGCCGAGAAGTGCTGAAAGCATTTGTCCGGTCTGGTTTGAGTCGTCATCAATCGCCTGTTTTCCGAGGATCACCAATCCAGGCTGTTCCTCTTCCACAATGCCCTTGAGGATTTTTGCCACTGCCAGGGGTTCCACCAAATCATCGGTTTTGACGAGAATGCCGCGATCTGCGCCCATGGCGAGCGCTGTACGGATGGTTTCTTGCGATTGCTGTGGTCCCACAGAGACAACGACGATCTCCTCAACCTGTCCCGCCTCCTTAAGACGGATCGCCTGCTCGACGGAAATTTCGTCGAAAGGGTTCATCGACATTTTCACGTTGGCGAGCTCAACACCCGATCCATCGGATTTGACGCGGATCTTAACGTTGTAGTCAACGACCCGTTTGACTGGGACAATAATCTTCATGTCTCAACCTTTCAGTGGTTTGAAAGCTTTATTAGTAGAATTCTCGAATTGGCATCATGAAAATTTGAGCCAAAATTTCATGCCTGATTGCGTAATACCAAGTGACGTTTACGTCAAGCTGATATGATGAGTCCAGTGGCGAGAATCAAATTGACTATTCGCCGCGACCCCATCTTCTGATGTTTTCAGCAGGATTTGAGCGGTTTGAAGGCGGGGTTTCCTGCTCTTCATGCACGCTGGCCATTGTCTTGCCCGGAATATCGGCATCAAACAGTGCCACGTCTAAGCGTCTGAACACAAAGATCAGTGCAGCACCGGCGGCGAAGCCACCAATATGAGCCGCCCAGGAGACATTGCTTTCCGGCATGGTGACAAAACTGAAAATTTGAAATCCGATCCAGCCACCCAACACCCAAAAGGCAGATAATCGCAGCGGGATTCGGCCAAGTGCCAGTATCCATACCTTAACCTTTGGATGAAGGATAAGATACGCACCGACAAGGCCCGCGGCTGCACCGGATGCGCCCACCAGCGGCACTTGTGAATTGGGATCAATGAAACCATGGGCCAAAGCCCCGGCAACTGCACACAGCAGATAAAAGATCAAAAACCGAAAATGCCCCATGGCATCTTCCACATTGTCACCGAACACCCAAAGAAAAAGCATGTTGCCTGCCAGATGCATGAAATCTCCATGGAGGAACGCATAGGTGAGGTAACTGGCTGTTTCGGGGATCACCACGAGTTCCACAGGCAGTTCCGATACATCCCGCACCACAGCGGGGATGAAGCCAAAGGAATAAAACATGGAATTGGCTTCGACAGCATTACCCGCCTGCAGGGAAGCCGTCATGAGCCAAACCACGACGTTGATGGCGATCAGGGCAAGAGTGACGAATTGTAATTTGATGGTTTTCAGGGCGTTTTGATCATGCAGGGGAATGAACATATCTAAAACGCCTTGATTGCAGTCATTGGGATTAGTGGCGGTGAGCTTAACTCAGCGGTTTTGCCCTGGCACCCATAAAACATCATCTTTGCCCATATTGTTGGCGGCCCGCGCTGCCACAAACAAATAGTCTGAAATCCGGTTCATGTATAAGGCGCAGGTTGTTGAAACGACTTCGCCTTCCTGCTGAGAGAGTTCGACGATCAGGCGTTCTGCCCGTCTGGCCACTGTTCGGGCGAGATGCAGATTTGCGGCAAGGGCAGACCCTCCGGGCAGAACAAACGATCTGAGTGGATCGAGTTTTGCCGTAAACGCATCGATTTCTTCTTCTATGCGTGCGACCTGTCCATCAGTAATCCGCAGCGGTTCGTATTCAAGCGGCTTCCCATCATCGGGTGTGGCGAGGTCTGCGCCGAGGTCAAACAGGTCATTTTGGATGCGTTCAAGGGCGGCATCCATTTCCGCGTCATCTTTCGTGTGGAGTCTTGCAAGCCCGATACATGCGTTGGTTTCATCCACTGTGCCGTAGGATTCGACCCTTAGGTCATACTTTTTCCGGCGTTCGCCATTGCCGAGGCCCGTGCTGCCATCGTCACCGGTTTTCGTATAAATTTTATTCAGAACGACCATGGGTTTTCCTAGCGGGTTGTAAAATAGAGCGTCGTCATTACCGCAATGACCGCCACAAATTGAAACAGAATTCGATATCGCATGAGTGTTTGCGACCTGTTGGCCGATCCGCCGCGCGCCATGTTCATCAAACCCATGATAAGCACGATTGCGACAGCGATCATTCCGATGATTGAAATTATTTGAAGCATGGTAATGGCCTTAAGTTTCGTCTTTTTATAGGGCAGTCGACGTGAAAGTTAATGATGCTGATTGCTTACACCGCGCAAAAACAAGGTTTTACGCGTGGGCTTATGTTCCTTTTAACACGATCCGGTCGACAAGGCGCTTGGGCAACAGGCGTTGCGCAAGTCCCATAATGTGGGTTGGAACGGTGACCGGGTAATAGGCTTTAGGCCGTTTTGCGTTAAGGGCGTGGTCCAGTTTTTTATAGATCGCTTCAGAAGGTACGGTGAAACGGCCCGTGGCATTGCTTTTGCCCTTGGAAAGGCGCTTCAGTTCGCTTTTGTAAACCGCGTGGTGCACTGAACCTTCAATATCGATATTGCGTTTGAAGACATCCAATGCTGTCTCGGAAAAGCGCGTATCGACAGGGCCCGGCTGGATAATGCTCACCTCTATGTCGGTGTCTGAAAGTTCAAGGCGCAGGGTGCCCGCGAGACCTTCAATCGCAAATTTGGAAGCGTTATACGCGCCGCGCCAGGGCGCTGTCACAAACCCTAAGACCGATGAGCAAAACACGATCCGCCCATGCCCCTGTTTTCGCATGACTGGCAAGCATAGCCGCGTCAGTTCGTGCCAGCCAAAGAAATTGGCTTCAAACTGTTCGCGCAAAACCTGCGTGCTCAAGTCTTCCACGGCACCGGGCTGACCATAAGCGCCATTGTTAAACAAGGCATCGATGCGGCCACCGCTTTGTTCAAGAGCCGCTTTAACCAATGCTTTGATCGAGGCTTCATCCGAATAATCCATGATGTGGCCATGGACACCTAAATCCATCAGCTTTTCACGGTCTTCTTCCGTCCGAACGGTGGCATGGACGTTCCATCCGTCATCCTTCAACAGCCGCGCACACGCCCAGCCAATACCCGAAGAGCAACCGGTTATAATGATCGTCCGCATATTCGTTTTTCCTGCTGATTGCGGGTACTTCCGCTTCACACGTGGTTAAAGGATTCGCACGCGCGTTTCCAAATTGTTCATTATTTTCAGGCATTCTTTCACAGCAGAGATTTAGGCAAGGTTCGGAGAAATGCCATGCTTTGGGAACTTTCAAGCACCGATTGGATCGTTCTGCTCTCATTCTTGAGCGGAGTTTCATACATTACTGCCTGGTTCTGTGATCGCATTCTCACAACCACCGGTTTTGGCAATATTGGGAATTGGGTTCTTATTTTGGCCGGCGCCTATGGCGGCATGTATACCTATAATTCTTACGGGTATGAGCTGCATTGGAACCCGCTGCATACGTTGGCTGTCATCGTCGGATCAGCGCTTATATCGTTGATTGTTGCCTGTCTGGCGAAGCGTTTCATCTTCGGCTAGTCGGAAAACTCACCGTTAAAATACATTTCGTTGATTTGGGTCGGTTGAAGCCCTGCTTCTCTGAGTGCGCGCAGGCTCAGGGACTTCCGTGACTTTGATAGTTTTTCGTTATTTTCGTCCAAAATTAAACGGTGGTGAAAATAGGTTGGCGGTTCGATGTTAAGGATCGCTTGCAAAAGCACATGGATCGAAGTCGCATGATACAGGTCTCTGCCACGGACTACCTGCGTTACGGCTTGATGGTTATCGTCACACACACAGCATAAGCTGTAGCTTGCAGGCGTGTCTTTTCTTGCCAAGACTATGTCGCCCCAGGCCTTCGGCTCCGCTTTGATTTGTTGGGTATCCTTTCCGGAAATTTCCTGCCAGGTGAGCGGTTCTCTGACACCGGCACTCGCTTTTTCCATGTCCAGCCGCAGACTGTAGGGCGCTCCTGAATTGATGATTTCTGCCTGCTTGGCGCTATTGAAGGTTTTCTCGTTGCCGGGAAAGAGCGGCATGCCTTCGGGATCGCGGGGCCAGCTTTGTCCGTTTTGTTCGGCTTCTTTTACCAGTCGCTTCGCTTGTGACCTGCTCAAGATAGACGGGTAAACAAGGCCGTGGTCTATCAACGTGTTTAGCGCTGATTGATATTCTTCAAAATGCTCCGATTGCCGGCGCGGTTCTCCATCCCACTCGAAACCTATCCATTCGAGGTCTTGGAGCATTTGCTGTTCCAATTCCGGTGTGCATCGTACGGTGTCGATATCCTCAATCCGAAGGAGGCACAGCCCATTCATTTCACGTGCTAGCTTCAAGTTTAACAGGGCTGAATAGGTATGGCCCAAATGCAATTCACCGTTTGGACTTGGTGCGAAGCGAAAGATTGGTTTTGGGTTCGTGTCCATGGAATACGTTCTGCTCGGTCACACAAAGCTTTGCGGATCGATATCGATTTGAACGCGAATGCTGCCGCGCGGTTTGGGGCCTGACTTGAACCATCCCCGTAGCCAGTCCTGCATGGCAAAATTTCGTGGTGCATGCACCAGAATACGAAAGCGATATCGGCCCCGGATTAGCGAAAGGGGTGCTTCGGCCGGTCCCAGTACACGCGTCTCCTTGGTTGGCGGGCAGGCGAGCGCGAGTTCTTTTGCGTAGCGTTCGGTTTCGCGGCGATCTTTCCCGGAAATGATAATAGAACCCAGTCTTCCGAATGGTGGAAGGCTTGATGCCTGACGCATTTCTATCTCGCGGTTGTAAAATCCATCGGGGTCGCCCGCGACGATGGATTTGATAACCGGATGATCCGGCTGGTAGCTTTGCAGCAGGCCGTGGCTCTTGCCGCCTGCGCGTCCTGCCCGCCCGGTGACCTGATGGAGAAGTTGGAAGGTTCGCTCTGCCGCCCGCGGGTCACCGTTTGCAAGGCCAAGGTCTGCATCGACCACACCCACCAATGTCATCAATGGGAAATTGTGACCCTTCGCGACCAACTGGGTGCCGATGATGATATCCGCTTCGCCTTTGGCAATCGCCTCCAATTCAAGGCGCATTCTTTTCACACCGCCCACGAGGTCTGACGACAAGACAATCGTGCGGGCATCGGGCAATGCCTCCACCACCTCCTCTGCCAAACGTTCCACGCCCGGTCCGCATGCAACCAGATGATCCAATGCGCCACAACTGGGGCAGGCTTCGGGTGTCGGTTGGGTTTCGCCGCAGTGATGGCATTGTAGAATGTTGCGGAAGCGATGCTCCACCATCCAAGCGGAGCAGTTTTTGCATTCAAAGCGGTGTCCGCAAACGCGGCAAAGCGTGAGTGGCGCGTATCCTCGCCTGTTCAAAAACAGAAGGGCTTGTTCTCCACGCCCGATCGTTTCGGTTACTGCGGAAAGAAGATCGGGTGACAGAAATCTGCCCGACTTTGGAGGCTTTTTGCGTAAATCGATGGTGGCCAAATCCGGCAGCACCGCATCTCCGAAACGGCTTTCCAGATTGACATAGTCATAGCGGCCTAACCGTGCATTGACCTGTGTTTCGATGGATGGTGTGGCCGAACACAAAATCACCGGACAGTCTTCCATTTGTCCGCGAACGACCGCCATGTCCCGGGCGTTATAAAAAACCCGATCTTCCTGTTTATAGGCAAGATCGTGTTCTTCATCGACAATGATAAGCCCCAGGTCCTGAAACGGCAGGTAAAGGGAAGACCGCGCGCCGGCAACAATCCGCAACTGTCCGGTTGCCACTTGCCGCCATGTCTTTTCGCGGGTCTTTGGGGAAAGTTCCGAATGCCATTCTGCCGGGAGTGCGCCAAACCGTGCTTCAAAGCGCTCCAAGAACGAAGATGTGAGCGCGATTTCCGGCAGGAGGACAAGCGCTTGTTTTCCCTGTTTGAAACATGCGGCGAGGGCTTCAAAGTAAACTTCGGTTTTTCCAGAGCCGGTAACGCCTTCCAGAACTGTGACTGCGGATTTTCTTTGTTCAACGGTTTGCGCAAGCTGATCTGCGGCGGCTTGCTGGCTTTCTGAAAGCGGGTTCCTATTGTAGCTCGGATCAGGCGTGGCATGCAGCGGTTGAGGCGGTAACAAGGTTGGTTGCAAGACGCCTTGCTTCACCAAGCCTTCGACAACCGAGGGTGTGACGCCTGCTGCATGCGCCAGACCTGACTTCGTCCATGATAATCCGTGAGAGGCAAATTCCATGACCGCATTGCGCGCATCGGTCAGGCGTTCGGGCTGTGTATCGGTGAAGACCAAACCTTCCAGCGGTGCTTCCGGTTCCAAAGCTGTGGGAACGCGAAGACACATTTTAAGCACCATGCCCGGTGACGACACCGTGTAGCCCGCCACCCATTCTATGAAACGGCGCATGGGTTCACGCATGGGGGAGCATTCAAATTTTGAAATGACGGAACGCAGTTTCTTGGGATCGACAGAGTTGTTTTTGTCGTCCCACACCACTGCAGCAACTTCCCGGCTGCCCAGCGGCACCTGCACATAGTCGCCGGGAGCCAATGCCATACCGTCGGGAACCGCGTAACTGTACGGGCTGTCAGTGGGGATTGGCAGTAGGACGGAGACAGTGCGAGCAGGCTGCAAAATTGACTTTCAAACCATAATAGAAGTGTTCTATTGAGTAGGACGAAATCAGTTTGAAAAAAAGGGCAGTCGCACCATGAAATTCTTTGTTGATACCGCTGATGTGGATGAAATTCGTGAGCTTGCGGATACGGGCCTTTTGGACGGGGTTACCACCAATCCTTCGCTGATTTTGAAATCAGGCCGGGATATTATGGAGGTCACCAAGGAGATTTGCGGACTAACTGACGGTCCGGTTTCAGCGGAAGTCACCGCGCTTGACTATGATGGCATGATGAAAGAGGCAGCAGTGCTGGCCAAGATTGCTGACAATGTGTGCATCAAGCTACCGCTTACAATGGATGGTTTGAAAGCGTGCAAGGCATTGACCAGTGACGGTCACCAGACCAACGTCACGCTCTGCTTCTCAGCCAATCAGGCGCTTTTGGCCGCAAAGGCAGGCGCGACTTATATCTCACCTTTCATTGGCCGTCTGGACGATATGGGCATCGACGGGATGGAGCTCATTGAAGACATCCGGACAATCTATGACAATTTCGGGTACGCAACCCAAATTCTGGCCGCATCGATTCGTACGGTAAATCATGTGAAAGATTCGGCCCTTGCCGGGGCGGACGTGGCGACCATTCCACCCTCAACACTCAAGGCGCTTGTGATGCATCCTTTGACCGATAAGGGCCTGGATGCATTCTTGGCCGATTGGGCAAAAACCGGTCAACAGATCGGCTAGGAACACCCGAACAGCAAACCTTCAATTTTTTGAGAAATAAAAATGAGCGGGACAGACACGCTAACCCGCTCACTCAATTACTTGTAATTTTTTGATTAGTCGCTGAGTTTCGTCATACGCAGGTATGGCAGGACCGTTTTGAACTCTCCGAATTTTTCCTTTGCATCATCATCATTAACGGTGGCCGGAATAACCACATCATCACCGATGTTCCAGTTTGCCGGTGTTGCGACACCTTTGTTTGCCGCTGTCTGGAGGCCATCAAGTGCGCGCAGAACTTCGGCAAAGTTACGGCCCACATTCATCGGGTAGGTCATGGAAAGTTTCAATTGCTTGTCCGGGCCGATGATGAACACCGAACGAACGGTCGCGCTGTCATTGGGCGTGCGCCCGTCCGGCAAGTAAGCTTCGGCGGGAAGCATGTCGAAGGCTTTTGAAACCTCAAGACCGTCATCGGCAATGATCGGGAACGTGGCAGGAGAGCCGCCCACGGTTTCAATATCGCCTTTCCATTTTTTATGGTCCTCTACACCATCAACCGAGACGCCGATTACTTTCGTACCGCGTTTTTCCCACTCATCTGCCAATTGCGATACGGCTCCGAATTCAGTGGTACAAACAGGAGTGAAGTCTTTGGGATGGGAAAAAAGGATGGCCCAGCTGTCACCAATCCAATCATGCAAAGCAAACGATCCAAGATCAGTTTCAACGGTAAGATTGGGGATTGTATCGTTAATACGAAGGCTCATGGCAAACTCCTATGGTTCAGGCAAAATGTCGGCGAGCATCGCCGGAGTATTATTCAGAAGATATAATAATGAAGGGGACTCACATCAATTGAATTGTGGTTCGTTGAACAACGGCGCTGGCAGAAATATTCCCTGGGTATCTTTCACGTTTCCCTAACCATGAAACCCTACCATCCACGCATGGCTCAAAATCCCGATACCGAACAATTCCTGGTTTACTGCTCGCAGGCGCTCGCGAAACAAAAGCAAGCATGGCTTATGTGGCTGGAACAACAAAGGCGGATGTCCCCTAAAACCATCGATGCATATGAACGTGATGTCCGTCAGTTTCTGCTTCATATGACCGGATATTTGGGCGAACCCGTTGATCTCGCCGATATATCAAACCTGAAACCGATGGAGATGCGGGGGTTCTTGGCAAAACGACGTGATGGCGGGGCGCAGACACGGACACTGGGGCGGGGTCTTGCCGGGATACGGTCGTTCGTTCGTTATCTGGAGAAGAAAGGGCTTGCCAATTCAGCGGGCCTTGCCGCTACCCGATCTCCACGGCAGCCGAAGACATTACCTAAGGCCATAGCCGCTTCCCAAGCTTTGAAGCTGTCGGAAGCGGATGCGCATTTGTCTGAGGAGCCTTGGATTACTGCGCGCGACGCTGCCGTGATGGCATTTCTCTATGGGTGTGGATTGCGTATCGGTGAAGCATTGGCGTTGACACAAAAAGACTTGGCCACAGCAAAAGCGGGCAGCCTGCGCGTCACTGGAAAAGGTGGGGTTACCCGGATTGTGCCCGTGCTGCCTAAGGTTTTGGAAGCGGCGGAGCGATATGTGGAACTATGTCCTTATGTGATCGATGCCGAGGAGCCGATTTTCCGTGGCGCGAAAGGTGGCGTTTTACAACCTGCCATTGTTCAAAAGACCATGCGTGTTTTGCGCTCCGCATTGGGATTGCCCGATAATGCAACGCCCCACGCGCTTCGCCACTCCTTTGCCACGCATCTTTTGGCTGGTGGAGGCGATCTGCGAACTATCCAAGAATTGCTTGGACATGCGAGCCTTTCCACCACACAGATTTATACAGCCGTTGATACGGCACATTTGTTGGATGTTTTCGAGAAAGCCCACCCCCGGGCTTAACGTGGATCGAGTGGGGTCAATGTTTTGTTAACCGTTCGCTTTAATGGGATATGCAGCCTTTTGACCTAAAGCGGTATGAGAAGGGTCGACAGCTTATGAAACGCACATCTCAGACTTTCAGCGTTGAGCACGGGCTTATTGCTCTTGGCTTCCTTAAGCTACTCTTGGTGGCAGTATTTTTCGCAAGCTTTGCGTGGATGGTGCCGGATGATGCTCACGCTGACGAGGCTTGTTCTGGTTCGAATCTACTCACGAAGTTACAGACTGAGAATTCTGATCTCTATGCGCAAGTCAGGCGCGAAGCGGAGACCGTTGAAAACGCGGATTCTCTGTTCTGGAAAGTGGAAAAACCGGGTGCGCCCACCTCTTATCTGTTCGGGACCATGCATATGGCCGACCCGGAGATTGCAACGCTGGGTGACGATTTGAAATCCGCTTTGGATAGCGTTGACGTGGTCGTGGTGGAATCAACCGATGCACTCGACCCTAAAAAATCACAAGCTGCCATGGGGCAGGTTGCGCATCTCACCATGTTAAAAAGCGGGTCATTGCGAGACCTTGTGGACGATGATCTGGAAGACGAGTTGGCACGTGCGGTTGAAGCGCGCGGCATCCCGATGGCTGTGGCCGATCGCATGCAGCCGTGGCTTGTGGCAACCACGATTTCTCTTCCAATTTGCGAATTAAAACGCAAGCGCTCCGGTGATGTGGTTCTGGATGCCGCGATCGCCGCTTACGGTGAAGCTGGCGGCAAACCAGTCGCCGGACTTGAAACCGTCGCTGAACAATTGGAAGCAATGGCTTCACTTCCGATGGGATACCACGTGTCAGCACTTGAAGAGACGCTATCTTCAGGCACGCTTGCGCTTGATATGATTCAGACACTAAAGGAAGTGTACCTCGAAGGCGATATTGGCGTTGTGTTTCCGCTGATGAAGGCGGTGATGCCGAAGGCAGGCAGTGGCGAAGGGGCCTCACAGTTTCAAGAGGCTCTCGTGGAGAAGCGCAATATCACGATGGCTGAACGGGTTCAGCCCATTTTGAACGGCCAATCCGCTTTTGTTGCTGTGGGTGCGCTGCATCTGCCGGGCGAAACGGGACTGGTAAAGCTTTTGCGTGAAGCCGGCTTTACGGTTTCGCGTTTGCGATGAGTGGGAAAATCAAGGTCCGCTCACACAGACTTTCTTGGCCGTAACCTTGCAACTTGGTCGAAAATACACGATCTGTTGGGGACAGTATCCTAAAAGGTGAAATCGGCGTGTCCTTGCTTCAAACCGTGCTTCGAGTTCTTCCCCGTCTTTCTTGGTGTGCTTCGTTACTAATTGCGATTTTCCTGCAATTTAGCGTGCTGGATTTGTCGTCTCATGCACAGACAAATGGTGTGCAATCAAACGCCGTTCAAACCAATGGAACGCAATCCAACGGAACCCAGACAAACGGCGCGCAGGACGTTAGCACGGGCACCTCAGGACAATCAGTTGACCCGGTGTCATGGTCGCGGATTTTGGACACAGCCGAACAGGCGCTTTCACGGGAAGGCCTGACTGATCAGGATCTCGATGAACTCGCGCAGGATGTTTCGCGGATCGAGCGGGAAGCGGAATTGGAAGCTGATCGGCTTCGAGCCAATCGGTCTTTGCTTCGCCAACGCATTGAAAGCCTTGGCGCGCCTCCCGCCGATGGCGAACTCTCAGAATCTGAAGAAGCTCAAGCTCAACGGGCTGATCTTAACGAACAGTTTGGTGCGGCAGATGCGAGCGTAAAATTGGCCGCAGAGACGGCAGTCCGTGCGCGCCAGATCCGTGACCAGATCGGCGAACGGCGTCACGATCGCTTTTTCCGTTCAATTAGTGCCCGTACGACGGGTCTCGCCACACCGGCTTTCTGGGGTGAATTCATCAATGGGTTTGGCGGGTTTTCGCGCAGTTTCTATTTGTTGATGTCAGACTCAGCATCGGTCTTCTGGAGAGAAGTCACAGAACATGTGTTCAAAGCTGCGGCGTTCAGCTTTCTTCTTCTTCTGTCGGTGTTGCTGTTGTTTAGAGCGAGAACGCTTCTCCAAACGGTTCAGCAATATGTGCCGGAGCATAGTCAGAATGCGGCTGTCAGCGGTTTCGTTTTCTATGTGAAAAACGGATTGGTTCCGGCGGCTTTTGTGTTTGCCATCTACTGGATACCGTACAGCCTTGGATTGCTCACCAATCGGCTAAATTCGTTCTTCCTCGGACTTACAATTGCGGTGAGTATCTTCCTTGCAATCACGAGCCTTATCCGGGTCGTTTTCGCGCCGCATGAACCTGCCCGTCGCTTGATTGCAATTTCAGACAGGTCCGCACTGCGGATTTATAACGTGCTGTGGAGTGGGCTCTTTGCGGCCGTTGTAATTTTCATTCTCAATACGCTTGCGATTATTTTCATTTCGCCATTGGAAGTGAAGGTCGGGCTTAGTTTCCTCTACTCCCTATGCATTGGTGGCGCGGGCCTTCGTTCCTTGCTGTTGTATCGCAAGGAACTTCGCAAACAGCGCGCGGAAGGTGCGCCGCCTGTGGCAAGCGGCAGATTTTGGCAAGCCCTGCTGGCTTTAATCTGGTTAGTGACTATTGCCATTCTGGGTGCCGCGTTCACGGGCTATATCGCGTTTTCCGAATTCTTGAGCCAGCAATTGGTGTTCGGCCTCGTCGTCATATTGTCGGCATGGCTGCTGTTGCGGTTCGTTGATTTTCTTTTCCTGAACTGGTCGGCGAACCGGATCGCACAGGCGGTTGAGACTGATGCGCTAGCAGGTGCTTCAAGCAATGCCGGTCAGGCGGCTATCATTTCAGCAGGTGTATTGAAACTCGCGATTTATTCGATTTCCGCGATGTTGCTTTTGCTTCCGTGGGGCTATCGGACCAGCGATTTCTACCAACTTTTAACCGGAGCATTTTTTGGGTTCGAAATTGGTGGGCTAAGTATTTCGATCTCGACCGTGCTTCTGGCAGTGCTTCTGTTTTTCGTTGGCTACACAGTCACGGTGGGCTTGAAAAACTGGCTCAATAACAAGCTACTCCCCACTACCTCGCTCGATATCGGCATAAGCAATTCGATATCCACGGTGTTTGGTTATATCGGTGTGATCGTTGCTGCCATGTTGGCGATCAGTGCGGCAGGGTTTGATCTTTCAAACCTTGCAATCGTCGCTGGTGCGCTTTCGGTTGGTGTGGGTTTTGGTCTTCAGAGTATCGTTAATAACTTTGTCTCAGGTCTGATCCTGCTGGCGGAGCGTCCGATCAAGGCGGGTGACTGGGTTTCCACATCCGGTGGTGACGGGTATGTGAGTAAGATTTCCGTTCGCTCCACCGAGATCGAGACCTTTGACCGGGCAACTATTATTGTTCCCAATTCCAGTCTGATCACGGATACGGTCACGAACTGGACCCACGGCAACAAGATCGGACGAATAATTATTCCGGTTGGGGTCGGTTACGATTCCGATCCGGAGCAGGTTCGTGAAATTCTGCTTCAATGTGCCAAGGAACATAAGGGCGTCTTGGGAAGACCTGAGCCAGTTGTGTTCTTCATGGACTTCGGTGCGAGCTCGCTGGATTTCCAGTTGCGGTGCTTCCTTCCGGACATCAATTATTCGCTGAGCACTCAGAGTGAATTGCGCTTCGCTATACTGAAGGCCTTGCGCGAAGCGAAAATTGAAATCCCGTTCCCGCAGCGCGATGTGAACATGAAATATCCCGAGGCTCCTGCAAGCCCGAAACCAGCGCCGCGCCGTCGCAAAACGACTGAATAGTGTTTGCTAAGTCACCGCGCCGTCCTGGTGTGACGTTTCACCGATTGAAAAGTGAGCGTAATCCGCGCTTTGCCTGCATGATGATTGAAAGATCAAAGGCTATTTGTTGCGAATTGCTTGCGGCTTTTTTGCCGAACCCAATTGCCAAACTGCAGAGCGGCAAGCGATCTGGCCAGAGGCTGTTTGCTGTTTCGTTTGAACCCAGTGCAACCGAGTCCAGAAGTTTGAAATCATCACGCTGCGTAATCTCGGCGGTTGCGTGAACGCTCATCAGGTTCCCAACCGAGTAAGTGCCAAACTGCTCGTCATAGGCAATTTTCCACGTGATGGTGTGGCCGTTGGAATTGAACAGAACGATCGAAGCGATTGCGTTTCCATCAAGGTACATGTTGTGGATTTCGCAGTTTCCGGTGGAAGCAAGATTCCGGACAACATCCATCGCCAATTGTCTTGTGTTGTTTTGTGAGGCAAGGGCTGTGTTGCGTTTCCCTTTCCAACCGCGCTTCTCCAGATAGAGAAAATCAAGCAGGCTCACTTCGATTTCCGGCGATCGGGTTTGGCGCGTGATCGTAATATCACCGAGAGCCTCGAGTTTACGGCGTGCGGCTTTCAAGCGCTGACGGCGTCTGCCTGACAGGTGCGTTTTCTCATAATCGTTTCCACCGAGTTTTCTGACACTCGCGCGTTCGTAATGGTTGAAGAACGTGAAATTATCCATCCGCGTGGAACGCTTGAACAGATCGCGCGAAAATGCGGAGTTCTTTGGCAGTGAATTGAAAAGCAGACCTTTGGCAATCACCGGATCGATACGATCCAGCAGCGAGAGCAGTTTCTCTATTGTATGGCTCAAGTCTTCCGCGTAAACCAATGGTTGCCCAAGCGGCGCAAACTCTGTGCTCCACACGCGGAAAAAGTCAGGCCTGAATGGTCCCAAGGTTTCCCGCGTAACGGGTGCGAAAAACCGTAGTTGCGAATTCTCGCCATAGGATTCGAGCAAGAACAAAAACTCAACCGGTTTACGGGCAATTGACCTTGAGCTGCTTTGCAAAAATGCCGGGTCAAAGAAAATGTTTGGATATTCAACGCGCTCTGTCAGATCTCTGATTGCTTCGACGATTGCATTGGAAGCGAGCTCTTGCCAAAGACCCAATTGCCATGAACTTCCTTCGATGTCGTGATCGCTGGCGAGGATCTGA
>CAWUJX010000014.1:0-35989 GCA_963922635.1 uncultured Hyphomicrobiales bacterium
AGGGCCTTCATCACTCACGCGGCATGGCTGGATCAGGCTTGCGCCCATTGTCCAATATTCCCCACTGCTGCCTCCCGTAGGAGTCTGGGCCGTGTCTCAGTCCCAGTGTGGCTGATCATCCTCTCAGACCAGCTATAGATCGTAGCCATGGTAGGCCGTTACCCCACCATCAAGCTAATCTAACGCGGGCCGATCCTTCGGCGATAAATCTTTCACCCGGAGGTCGTATACGGTATTACACCCAGTTTCCCGGGGCTATTCCGTACCGAAGGGTACGTTCCCACGCGTTACTCACCCGTCTGCCGCTCCCTGCAAGCAGGGCGCTCGACTTGCATGTGTTAAGCCTGCCGCCAGCGTTCGTCCTGAGCCAGGATCAAACTCTCAAGTTTGATATGAGATTTTGAATTGGCTTCTTTAATCATCGCGGAAAAGCGATGACCTGGTCACGCATAAATTGTTGATCATGGGTATGACCAACGAATTGACGAGAACATATTTTTAACACACCTGGATTTGGCCGAAACCAAATCCGGTATTTAAAGTAACATTCTCGAAACGTGACTTGCCAAAGTCTCTGTAACATTTCCGTCGCAAAGGATACGACGTCATGATCAGCAGAGCATCGCCAACCACGTTTCTCTTTCTTTTCATATTTAGTTGTCAAAGAACCGAACTGGTAAAACCATTTCGAAGCCGCCAAAACAAACACTCGCCTGTTTTTTCAGCCGATTGAAACACGCACTTAAGTGCTGGTCTCTGGGGTAACAAGAGAGCGAACGATGTTGTCGCCAGCGGCGCGCCGCCCTCGTTGTGGGGGGTATATAGTCCCCATGAGCCAAAAGTGTCAACTGGATTTTTGAAAAAAATGAAGTTTTTTTAAAACCACCATCAGTTTTCAGTAACCATGACCATCAAACCGCTGTTTACAGCCATTTCAGTATCCACCTCCCATAACAATGCACTCAATTATGACAACGGTTTGACCCATTCCCGCCCAATTTGGTTGCAAGAAAAAAGCGGGCGATTTAAACGAATGTGGATTAATACAGGGCACTGCGTGTATGAAAGCAGATTCCAGCACGGAAATTCAGTTTCTAGGCGATCTCTCACCGCTATTGATGCACCGTCATGGCAAGCAGCCTGAACGGAGGCAAGTCAGCAAACGATGGCTGACGAGTTCCGTGCTGGTTGGCATGACATCATTGTTGCTGATGGGGGGCGCTCTAACGGCAGCCCTTGAAGGCCGGGAACAGCTCACCGTGCCTGCGCAGTCATATAAGCGACTGTCCGATAGCGGAGACCTGCAAAAAGCGCCCAAAGGAAACCACCCGGGCCTGCGCGCTAAACTGCAGGACGATCAATCCAACATTATGATGGTTTCGACCGTTTCGAGGGTTGGAGAGAAAAACGTCGTCAAACTCCGCCCGTTCATGAACATAAAATCAAACCTTGCCACCGCACCCCGCCCGCAAGAGGATTATCCGCGCTTCAATGCGTTGAATGTGTTCTCGGAGTCGAGCGCGAATGAAATTGTCGCGAAAACAAATGATTTCATGTACGGCGCAGATGTTGAGGGCGAAGTTACCCTTAACGTAGTTGATTTCCCCTATGATCAAGCAGCAGACTCGGCCCGCCCCCGACAAGCGAACACAGAAATCGCCCAGCAAATAAGGTCAATCGCCCACAACCTTGAAGGCGGCGGGTCTTATGTTTCTGCACTCGCCTAATTCGACACCGAACGCTTCTCACAAACAGACGAGCTTCTGTTTTCAACGGCGGACATAACAATCACAGCGGAAAATGTTTCAATCCTGCCCAAGCAATTGCCGGGTAGCCTTGCAAACACACAATACAAAGAACGAATCATCCGCGTTCGGGCTGAGGCTGATATTGCGACGATCTTTGCGTCTGAGGGCGTTAGCCAAGAAGAGGCCGACACCATACAAACCGTATTGGAGGCAGATCTTGGCACGAACCTCCTTAATCCCGGCGATCAACTGCAGACCTGGTTTCGCCACGAAGCACCCACAGATGGTATAGAAACCAAAACCGTTGTCCGCGTCAGCGTTTATAGAGGCTCTACCCATTTGGTGAGCATTGCGCGCAGCGATGACAAACGGTTTGTCTACGCTGTACCGCCTGAAAGTCCGGAAGAAATTCTTGCTGGAGAGGAAGACAAACCGGTCATCGCCGCCAAATCTCTCCCATCCGCCTATGACGGCATATTCCGCGCAGCTCTTTACGAAGGCCTGACAACCGACTTGGCGAATGCACTGATCAAGATATTTGCATTCGACGTGGATTTCCGTAGCAAGATCGAGCCTGAGGACACCCTGGAAGTTTTCGTTTCTCTGGAAGAAGGTGCCGATCGGCCAACAGAAGAATCGGAAATCCTCTACGCTGCAATCAAACTTGGGAACCTGGAACGTCGATATTATCGCTTCCGTGATGAAGAAACCGGGCGGGTCGATTATTACGATGAGACGGGGAAGAGCGCCAAAAAGTTCCTCCTCAGACAACCTGTTCCAAACGGAAAATTCCGTTCACCCTTCGGCATGAGGCGTCACCCAATTTCACGCGTTTACAAGCTCCACGGCGGCGTCGATTGGGCTGCGCCTCGTGGAACGCCGATCTTGTCCGCTGGTAATGGTGTCGTCACCCAGGCAAAATGGGCCGGTGGTTACGGACGCCAGACCTTAATTCAACACGCAAACGGATATGTAACATCCTACTCTCACCAGACCGCTTTCGCGAAAGGGATCAGACCCGGCGCAAGAGTGCGACAAGGTCAGGTTATTGGTTATGTGGGCTCCACCGGATATTCCACCGGGCCACATCTTCATTATGAGGTGCTGGTGAACGGGAACCGTGTGGACCCCATGCGCATTCGACTACCCAAAGGCAAAGTCCTGCAAGGTACGGAACTCGCAGCGTTTGAGGCAGAACGTGACCGGATCAATGCATTGGTGATTGGCGAAGAGCCGGAAGCAACAGAAGTCGCTTCAAATTAATCGTCTAGTCAAGGCCCAATTCCACCCTTGCCTTCTTGGTGAGATTCTCGGCAGCCAAGCGATGAGATTCTTGAAGATAAAGCTTCAGATCATCATCGCTGAATGCCCCATCCTCATACATTTGTATCCACTTCATACCGCGCGATGCGAGGTAAGGCGCAGGTCGCAAACCCGGTTGCTCTTTCAGGATATCATAGCTTTGAGGTGAGCATTTGAACGTCACGGCCAGTTGGTCATCGTCCGACCAACCGCCAACCGCAAATACCTTCGTCCCGACCTTCCAGACATGTGCGCCTCCCCACTGGACCACATGATTTGTTGCTGGCAGGGAGGCACAAAAGGCATTGTATGCTTCAAGCGAAATCAAGCGGCATCTTTCTCGTGCGTCGCATCCACGGACTGTGTTCTCTGCGTACCGCGCAAAAGTAACCGATCACCGGAAGCAGACACGAACACATCCATCCCATCGTGAATATCACCGGAAAGGATTTGTTCAGCCAGCGGATCTTGCAGTTCAGATTGGAGGACCCGTTTAAGTGGCCGCGCGCCATATGCAGGCTCGTAACCGCGATCCGCCAGCCATTGCACGGCGTCTTCGTCGAGGGTCAGTTCAATTCGACGCTCTGACAAAAGGCCCCGCAAATGACGAAGCTGGATTTCCACAATTCCAGCCATGTCTGATTTCTTAAGCCGTTCGAACAAAATAATCTCGTCCAGCCGGTTAAGAAATTCCGGACGGAAATGACCCCGCACCACAGCCATGACTTCATCACGGACATCGGACGCGTTCTGGCCGTCCTCAAGACCAACCAGAAACTCTGCACCCATGTTCGATGTCATAACAATCATGGTGTTGGAGAAGTCGACTGTCCGACCTTGACCATCCGTCAAACGCCCATCATCAAGCACTTGCAGCAACACGTTGAAAACATCCGGATGCGCTTTTTCGATCTCGTCAAACAAGATGACCTGATAAGGACGACGGCGCACACATTCTGTGAGCGCACCACCTTCATCATAGCCCACATATCCTGGGGGCGCGCCGATGAGGCGGGCAACCGAATGTTTCTCCATGTATTCCGACATATCGATACGCACCATCGCGGTCGCATCATCGAACAGAAAATCAGCCAGTGCTTTCGTAAGCTCAGTCTTACCAACGCCGGTCGGGCCTAAGAACATGAAAGAACCGATCGGCCGTGACGGGTCTTGAAGACCGGCACGGGCACGACGAACGGCTTTGGAAACAGCTTGCACTGCTTTGCCCTGACCCACGACTTGTTTCGCAAGTTCGTCTTCCATGCGAAGGAGTTTGTCACGCTCGCCTTCCAACATCTTGTCCACAGGAACACCGGTCCAGCGAGACACCACCTGAGCGATGTGATCCGGCAAAACCGTTTCTTCAACCATTAAGTCGGTGTCTTCGCTGTCGCCGGAAACTTCAATTTCCGCAATCTGTTTCTCCAGTTCCGGTATCGCGCCATAGGCAAGTTCACCGGCCCGGGCAAGATCACCACCCCGTTGAGCCTGTTCAAGTTCGTTTCGAAGCTGGTCCAACTGTTCCTTCAGGGTTTGGGCACCGGAAAGCTTTTGCTTCTCCCGTTCCCATCGCGCGCTCAAACCATCGGATTTTTCCTGAAGATCAGCGACTTCCTTTTCGAGCGTTTTTAGCCGCTCCTTGGAGCCTTTATCTGTCTCTTTCAGCAACGCTTCCCGTTCGATCTTCAATTGAATCAAACGACGATCCAGTTCGTCCAGTTCCTCTGGCTTGGAATCAACCTGCATCCGCATCCGGGAGGCAGCTTCATCCATCAGGTCGATGGCCTTATCCGGCAAAAAACGATCCGTGATATATCGGTTTGAAAGGTTTGCGGCTGAGACTAGGGCTGAATCAGAGATACGAATGCCGTGATGAACTTCGTATTTTTCCTTGATGCCGCGCAAGATCGATACCGTATCCGCAACGCTTGGCTCGCTGACAAACACCGGCTGAAAACGCCTCGCCAACGCAGCGTCTTTCTCCACATGCTTACGGTATTCTTCGAGCGTGGTTGCACCAACACAGTGCAATTCCCCCCGAGCCAAGGCGGGCTTCAGAAGGTTTGAAGCATCCATGGCACCATCACTTTTGCCGGCGCCCACAAGGGTGTGCATTTCGTCGATAAACAGCACAATCTGACCGTTCGCGGATTGTACTTCGTTGAGAACAGCCTTCAGACGCGCTTCGAATTCACCTCGGTATTTCGCACCGGCAATCAATGCACCCATGTCCAAAGCAAGCAATTGCTTGTTTTTAAGCGACTCCGGGACATCGCCATTGACGATCCTAAGGGCAAGCCCTTCTGCAATTGCGGTTTTACCAACGCCAGGTTCACCGATCAGGACGGGGTTGTTTTTTGTGCGACGCGACAGGACCTGGATGGATCTGCGAATTTCCTCATCACGACCGATAACGGGGTCGAGCCGCCCTTCGCGCGCATCCGCAGTCAAGTCCTGGGCATATTTCTTAAGAGCATCGTAAGCGTTTTCCGCACTCGAACTATCCGCAGTCCTGCCCTTCCTGATTTCCTCAATCGCACCATTGAGCGCCTTGGCATCAACGCCTGACTTTTTCAGATGCTTGGCAGTGTCAGCACCGGTTTCGATTGCCATTGCGAGCAACATCCGCTCGACAGTGACAAAAGAGTCGCCCGCTTTTTCAGCAGCCTTTTCAGCCGCTGCGAATACTTTGGCGATACCGGATGAAAGGTATAGCTGACCGTTTCCTCCATCGACTTTGGGTTGTCTCGAAAGGACGTTTTCCACTTCGGACAAAGCGAGCTTCGGGTCACCGCCTGCCCTTTTAATCAAGCCTGCGCACAGGCCCTCTTTGTCATCCAAAAGAACCTTGAGAAGATGTTCGGGTAGGAATTGTTGGTGCCCTGCTCCGAGCGCCAAGGTTTGTGAAGACTGGATGAAACCTTTCATCCGGTCGGTATAGATATCCAAGTTCATTTTTCACTCCTTTAGCGAAGCCACCCGCAAGTGCAGCATGACAAGCCTGTTGGATTTGGCTCCTTAAATCAGCAAGCCGTTCAATCCAGATATGGGAATGAAAAATGTGTAGTTAAAGAGTTACTCCAAATTTTGGCAGTTCAACGCAGAGGCCCAATGAACTCTTAATCGCCTGCAGCGCCACCGGTGATGCTCTCTGGCAGTTTAGCCGCATCTTCCGAAATAACTTCAATTGTAGACGGTTCAGGTGCAGCATCCGACTTGGTCTCGGCGTCTGGTTCCGAAGTGGCGGTTTCTGGATTTTTACCGTTAGCATCAGCCACCGGCGCTTTGCGCGTGCGGCGTCCGCGTCCGCTTTTTTGCGGCTTTGCTTCAGTTGCATCAGCAGTGTCTGCTTCTACGCCACCATTGCCATTTTCAGCTGCGCTCTCTGCAACGACTGCATAACCCTCTTCTGTGGAATTCGCGTCAGCGGAACCGTCATTCACATCAGGTTGTGGTCCGCGACCGTTTGCCTGTTGTTGTTGCATCTCTTCGGCACGTGCAGCCTGGGCCGCAGCAACAATCCGGTTGTAATGCTCGGCATGCTGGAAATAGTTTTCAGCCATCACAGTGTCACCATTTGACAGCGCATCCCGGGCAAGCGTGGAGTATTTTTCAGCGATATGCCCCGCATTGCCGCGGATTTTCACATCTGGGCCGTTGCTCTCGTAATTCCTGCTAAGCGGATTTTGTGGTTTGCGGCCACGCCCGCGTGAACGGGACTTCTGATGGGATTGTCTCATCGACTAACCTGTTGTTTGGAACGTTGGATCTTTTTAATGTAATTTCACCATCCGGTTCTCATGACCGAAGAATTGTGCATCCGTGAAGCGCGAAATATGAACTAGCCCGTTCTGCCCCCAAACAGAGTGATCTATTTCTGTGAACGGAAAATGAGCGAATCGTACATCAAGTCTCGCTATCGCTTATCTAGTTCTTAGCCTCTAACTGCGGAGATTCCAAGTCAAAAAATAGAGCCTCGGAAAATGTCCAAAACTTGGTGAACGTTCCACTCTACAATGAAAGCCGCATTACACGATCGATACCGGCCAAATCTTTGGCAACCCGGTCGACCTGCCAGCCATGGGTTTTTGCCATATGTTCCAAAGCGGGCCTCTGCCCCAAGCCAAACTCAATGAAAAGTGATGCTTTCTCATTCATGTATTCGGGCGCTTGATGGAACAATTGGCGATAAAAATCAAAACCATCGTCCCCGCCATCCAGTGCCAATATGGGATCATGCTCACGCACAATTTCATCGAGGCCTGAAAGATCAGCGGTGGGTATGTAAGGCGGATTTGAAACAATCAGATCAAACTTACCCGTCACCGCTTCAAACATGTCCGAAACGAGAAATCGCGTCCGGTCGTCAACCGCCAAGCGTACCGCATTTCTGCGGGCTGCGCCGATTGCACCATCAGAAACGTCCAGGGCCACCAGCGATAAATGCTCAAGTTCGGCAAGCAGCGTTAGACCGATGACGCCGCTGCCCGTACCCACATCAAGAACGTGGAGCACGTGTTCATGAGAACGCGCCCAATCCAAAGCCTCATCGATCAGGACTTCCGTGTCAGGACGCGGGATCAGCGTTTCAGGTGAGAGTAAGAAGCGTCGGCCATAGAAATCACGTTCACCCGTAATGCGATGAACAGGTTCGCCCTCCATACGGCGTTTAATAACCTTATCGAAACGCGCAAGGAAATCTGGCTGAATATGTTCACGGGCGTGACTGATCAACTGAGAATGGGTGAAGCCAGTCACATGCTCGAGCAGAAGTCGTGCATCGATATCCGGCGTCTTTATACCAAGCGTTTCAAATTTTTTTCTCGCTTCAGCCAGAGCGGCCGAAAACGTCAGACCTTTAGCCATCTTCTTCCATGGCAGCGAGCAGATTTGCCTGATGGTCTGTAATCAACGCATCGATCACCTCATCAAGGCCTTCGCCCATTATCAGACGATCAAGTTTGTATAGAGTGAGGTTGATGCGGTGGTCGGTCATGCGCCCCTGTGGGAAATTGTAAGTGCGGATGCGTTCTGAACGGTCGCCACTGCCCACCTGCCCCTTACGGGCATCTGCCCGCTCTTGAGCAGCTTTTTGCCGCTCCATATCAAACAATTTTGCCCGCAGGGCCTTCATGGCAAAAGCCCGGTTCTGGTGCTGCGATTTCTCAGAAGACGTCACAACGATCCCTGACGGCAAATGCGTAATCCTCACAGCAGAGTCGGTTGTATTAACGTGCTGGCCACCGGCACCGGACGCGCGCATCGTATCAATGCGTATATCTTCGTTGCGAATTTCCACATCGATATCTTCGGCCTCGGGCAGCACGGCAACCGTTGCAGCAGACGTGTGCACGCGACCACCGGATTCTGTCTCCGGAACACGTTGGACGCGGTGGACACCTGATTCAAATTTCAGTTTCGCAAAGACACCACGGCCATTGATTGACGCGATGATTTCCTTATAGCCACCCACATCGCCGGCGCTTTCCGACATGATCTCAACTTTCCAGCCTTTAAGCGCAGCGTGCCGCTCATACATGCGAAACAGATCGCCCGCAAAAAGTGCCGCTTCGGAACCACCCGTACCAGCCCGTATTTCCAGGATCGCGCTTTTATCGTCAGCGGAGTCCTTGGGCAACAACAGCACCTTGAGTTGCTCTTCGCACTGCTCGATTTTTGCGCGAGCCTCTTCGCGTTCCAACTCTGCCAACTCGCGCATCTCAGCGTCGGTGTCGGCATCTTCCAGCAGCTCCTGCGCATCTGCCAGGTTTGACTGGGCTTCGTGAAACTCCTTGATTTTCTCCACCACCGGAGAAAGCTCCGCATGTTCAGATGCAAGCCGCACATAGTCTTCCGGGTCAGGACCACCTGCCATCTCTGTTTCAATGGCAGCATGGCGCTGGAGCATCTGATCAAGTTTTTCAGGAACTAACATAAGCGTGGTGAATAAGGAACGATTTCAGATAAGCAAGTAAAAAGAGCAAGCAGAGCTAGATTGCAATGCCGTGGCGCTCGGCAAAATCGGTGAGAACCTCAACCATTGTCAAATGCGAGTGTTCAGATTGAAGGGTAGCATCCAGCGTTTCTTTCAACGCAGGTAGATCGAGCGAGAGGATCATATCCTTCACAGGGCCAATCGCTGCCGGCGCCATGGAAATGGATCGGTATCCAAGCCCAAGTACTGCCATGGCCGAAAGTGGCCTACCCGCCATTTCACCACAAAGCGTTAGCGGAGTGCCGTGTTTTTCCGCCACATCAGCGATCTGTTTCAAAGCTCTGAGAAACGGCTTTGCGATGGGGCTGTAACGGTTGGACAAGCGCGGGTTCCCTCGATCACACGCCATGGTGAACTGATACAGATCGTTCGATCCGACGGAAACGAAATCAGCAACCTTCATCAACTCATCCAGTTGAAACAGCAGGCTGGGCACTTCGAGCATCGCACCCAATTCCAATGTCTTTGGCATTTCATGGCCAAAGCGTGTTTGCAGTTCGACTTCGCGTTTAATCAGGCTGCGAACCTGTTCTATCTCACGCACTTCCGAAACCATCGGCAACATGAGGCGTAATTGACGCCCGGACGCTGCCTTCAACAGAGCACGCAATTGCGAACGCAACAGTGCCGGACGGTCAAGGGTAAGGCGTATGGCCCGCCAACCGAGCGCTGGATTTTCTTCGTGTACGGTCTTGAGATAAGGCAAGACTTTGTCACCGCCGATATCAAGCGTGCGAAACGTGACAGGCCTATCATCGGCCTCATCGAGAATTCCGCGATACACTTCCTCCTGCTCACCGGGACGGGGCAATGTGGATGACACCATGAATTGCAGTTCGGTCCTGTAAAGACCGACACCGTTCGCGCCAGATTGCTTCAACTGCCGCATGTCCATCAACAGACCGGCATTCATCAACAGAGATATTTCGGTTCCGTCTTTCGTGACCGAAGGTAGTTCCCGCAGTTTTTCATATTGTTTCTGACGGCTCGCCCGGAATTTGATTTTTTCTTGATAGGCCGCTTCCACATCTTGTGGCGGGCGAAGTGCCACAACGCCTTCATCTCCGTCTACAGCGATCGCATTGCCGTTTTCCGCACTGGAAACGAAGTCTCCCAATTGCCCGACCACGGGAATACCCAAAGCCCGCGCCACGATAACCACGTGAGATGTGGGCGCAGCCTCTTCAAGAACGACACCGCGCAGTTTTTCGGAGTTGTAATCAAGAAGCTCAGCTGCACCCATGGTCCGCGCCACAATCACATGGTCACCACTCAAGTCGGGTGCTGCACCTTGACTACCCTCGCCGACAAGCGCGCGAAGCAAACGGTTTGCCAAATCGTCAAAATCGTTCAGCCGTTCGCGCAAATAGGGATCAGGGATGCGCATCATGCGAGCGCGGTTATCGTTCTGAACTTTTTCGACCGCTGCTTCCGCAGTCAAACCGGCGCGGATTGCCTCCTCCATGCGGCGGTTCCAACCCCGATCATGGGCGAACATCCGATAGGCTTCTAATATGTCGCGATGTTCTCCGTCACTGGCCACATTGCCACTTTGGAACAGGACATCGATTGATACCTGAACTTTAATAAGGGCATCCTGCAGGCGTTTGATTTCGTCCTCGGCCTGCTCGTTGAACAGATTGGTGACGACCACGCGCGGCTCATGCAAAACAACGCGCCCAAGGCCAATCCCGTCAGAAAGGCCGACACCGTTCATCTGCAATGGTCTGCTTAGATCGAGCGTAATGTTTTTCTCAGACAGACCTTCAAGTTCACCGGTCGCGATAAGTTCACCGAGAACCATCGCAGTTGTTTCAAGCGCTTCAACCTCGGTTTCCGCATAAACGCGATGGTCCTTGTCCTGGACCACGAGAACGCCAAGCACACGTCCGGCACGCAAAATCGGCACACCCAGAAAGGTGTTGTAAATTTCTTCGCCTGTTTCCGGCAGATACTCAAACGCCGGATGCTTCTGCGCATTGGAAAGATTTAAGTAGCGCGCTGATGAGGCAATGGTTCCCACAAGCCCCTGCCCGATGCGCAAAACGGAAACATGCACGGAGGCTTCGTTAAGGCCTTGTGTTGCATAAAGTTCGAGCATCCGGTCTGCCCGCAGCACATATACAGAGCAAACAGCGGCATCCATATTGGAAGCAATATCACTGACAATCGTATCCAAACGGATTTGGGGAGCGAGGGGCTCCGCCATGACTTCGCGGAGACGCCGCAACAGTGCGTTTGGGCCTTTGAGGGTCTCTCCCATAAGGGCATCCTATCATATGGACATATACCAGCCAAAGTGAGTGTTGGCTGGCCGTCCGTCAATTGTGTCCGCAAATGCGTCTTACCGGTTCAGCCCGTACACGCTGTGAAGCGTCCGCACCGCGAGTTCCACCGCATCGGAATCGATCAGCAATGAAAACTTGATTTCCGAAGTGGTGATCGCACGAATGTTGATGCTTTTGTCCGCAAGGGCCGTGAATGCAGTCGACGCCACGCCGGCATGACTGCGCATTCCAATCCCGATCACCGAGATTTTCGCAAGTCCCGTATCACTCTGGATGTTTTCAAACGAAATGGACTCCCGATGATCTTCAAGAACCTGAATTGCTTTTTCCGCATCACCCTCGGGAACCGTAAAGGTCATATCGGTTTTTGAACCGTCTTCCGATACGCTCTGGACGATCATATCCACGTTGATATGCGCTTCTGCGAGCGGACCAAAAATAGAGGCTGAGACACCTGGCCGATCGGGCACACGCCGCAGGGAGATTTGCGCTTCATCACGCGTATAGGCAATTCCGGTTACAACTTCTTTTTCCAAAATTTCATCCTCATCACAGATTAGCGTGCCAATCGGATCATTAGTACCAGGTTCGGTCTGAGCCGTTTCCGGATCATCAAAACTGGAACGTACAAATGTCCGCACATTATGGATCATCGCCATTTCCACAGATCGCACCTGCAGCACTTTCGCACCGAGAGACGCCATTTCCAGCATCTCCTCAAACGAAATTCGCTTCATTCGTTTAGCGCGCGGCTCAATCCGGGGATCGGTGGTATATACACCATCGACATCCGTGTAGATATCGCAACGGTCAGCTTTGATCGCAGCCGCAATCGCAACGGCGGAAGTGTCCGAACCACCCCGACCGAGCGTGGCAATCCGGTTGTCTGGGCCGATACCCTGAAAACCGGCCACGACCGCCACTTGCCCACCGGAAATCCGTTCAATCAAAAGATCGGACTCGATCTCATCAATCCGTGCAGCGCCATGGGCATTATCGGTTTTCAGCGGGATTTGCCAACCCTGCCAGGACCGCGCATCAACGCCGATGGATTGAAGTGCCATCGCCAGAAGACCGGAAGTAACCTGCTCACCCGAAGCAACGACCGCATCATATTCCCGCGCATCATGAATTGGCGAAATCTCTCGCGCCCAACCAACCAGTTCATTGGTTTTGCCGGCCATGGCAGAAACAACAACCGCGACTTCATTGCCGGCATCGACTTCGCGTTTCACATGACGCGCCACGTTTCGGATACGGTCCAGATCGGCAACCGAAGTGCCACCAAATTTCATCACAAGACGCGCCAAGATACCGTACCGCTAATCACAAAAACAAAGAAGCTCCGGGTGATCCGGAGCAGACTGCGGCGTAATAGCTGAAATCATACTTTGCCGCAAGCGCAACACCTTGACTTGAGGCCTTGCATGCACGACCTCTCACACGAAAAGGAACCTTGCCATGACCGCATCAAAAGCTGCACCCAACGCCAACAGTTCAAACACAACCATCGATGATGCAGAGGTGGCGCGGTTTTCTGCCCTTGCCGCTGAATGGTGGAACCCGACAGGTAAATTCAAGCCGCTTCACAAGTTCAATCCGGTCCGCTTGCAATATATCAAAGAAAAAGTTTGCGAGACGTTTGGACGGGACATGAATGACCCGAAAGCGTTTGCGGGCCTGAGATTTCTGGATATCGGCTGCGGCGGCGGGCTCTTATCGGAACCCATGGCACGCCTTGGCGCAGAAGTGCTGGGCGCTGACGCGTCGGAAACCAATATCGAGGTTGCAAAAATACATGCTGCGCAATCCGGTCTGGAAATTGATTACCGCGCGGAAACAGCAGAAAATCTGGAAGCAGCCGGTGAGAAATTTGATGTAATTCTCAACATGGAAGTGGTGGAGCACGTGGCGGACGTGAACCTTTTCATGTCGTGTTGTGCCCGGATGGTGAAACCCGGCGGTATGATGTTTGTGGCCACCATCAACCGCACGGCAAAGGCAAACCTACTCGCAATCTTCATGGCAGAGCAGGTGTTGCGCTGGCTGCCCAAGGGTACACACGAATATGATAAACTGGTGAAACCGGAAGAACTTGAAGCACCAATCAACGCCGAAGGCATGTGCGTCACAGACCGCACCGGTGTGTTTTACAATGTCTTTCAAGATCGCTGGAACAAATCGAGAGACATGGATGTGAACTACATGATCCTCGCGCAGCGGGATTAGGATGGGTTTGCGGCCTAAAATAGACCGAGGTTTTTTCATAAAATTTAAGGGCGCGCAAAGATATCTGAAAAAGGTTGTTTATGTCAGCCCCTTTTCAAATCATGGCTAGCGGCCATCTAACTCCATCAAGAACTCCCATTAATCCCTAATTCTTCTCTTCCGGCAGGTCAGGCAGCGGAACAACGCCAACACCTTCTTCAGCAAGTTCGGCCGCCTCCTTCAAAGAAGCCTGACCGTAAATCCCACGGGCTTCGGCTTCGCCATAGTGAATCTTGCGGGCTTCTTCCGGGAACTTATCACCCACATTTTCGGAAGTCGCTTCCACGTGTTTTTTGATCTCGCGTAGCTTATCAACCATCTCTGGCGGCATCATGGGCGTTGTTGCCATTGGCACCGCTGCCGGATCACCTTTCTTCGTGCCACTTACGCGCGGAGTCATCAGCATCTTTTCAACCTTTAAGGACCCACACACCGGACAGTCCACAAAGCCTCGTTTGCGCTGTGTGTCATAATCATCGCTTGATCCGAACCAAGCCTCGAATTCGTGTTTCTGGTCGCATATCAGGGAATACTTGATCATTGCGCTGCCTCTTTCACCGAAGAAACTATTTCCAAAGTGAACTCACGTGAATTCTGCAAATTTGGGACTTTGCGTCGGGCCTTGTCTGACAAGGATAAATCCAGATCGGCCACGACGACACCCGGTTCGTCATTGGGAATCTCTGAAACTATCTCGCCCCAAGGGCTCACGATCAGCGAATTACCATAAGTTTCGCGACCGTCATCGTGCCGCCCCCCTTGGGCCGCTGCCAATACAAACGCTCCGTTTTCGATGGCTCTTGCTTTTAGCAGCGCGTGCCAGTGGGCCTCACCTGTTTGCCGTGTAAACGCCGCAGGAACCGTCAACAGTGTTGCGCCCGCAGACGCTTGTTGACGATAAAGATGCGGAAAACGCAAATCATAACAGATTGACAATCCAAACTTAATGGCACCAATCTCAAAAACGCGTGCCGCATCCCCCGGTGCATAAACCTTGGATTCACGCCAGCTTTCCCCATTGTCGAGATCCACGTCAAACATGTGGATTTTATCGTAGGTGGTCGCAAGCGCACCATCAGGTGAAAAGACAAATGCTCGGTTTGCCGCTTTCTCATCAGAAAGCCGCACCGCATGCGAACCAATATGGAGCCAGACGCCCAGTTCACGGGCAAGCTGGGATGCATGTGCCACCAACTTGTCTTCGGCTTGATCGACAATCCGTGCGAACAGGTGTTTCCGGCTTTTCTCCAATATCCCGGTCATTTCCGGTGTCTGCACATACGTGGCGCCGTCGGACACTGCCAGCCGAACCAACCTGTCCATTTCGGAGATATTGTTTTCAACCGTATTGGTTGACCGCATTTGCACAAGGCCAACACGCATGGCTAGCCTCCAGCCAACAGCGCATCCAGGTTGCCGGCGCGCTCCATTGCATGCAGATCATCACAGCCGCCCACATGAACATCTCCGATAAAGATTTGCGGAAATGTTCTGGCCCCGTTCGATTTTTGAATCATCTCTGCACGGATGTTTTGGTCAAAAGTGCCATCGTGTTCCACGAACTCGACGCCCTTGGATTTGAGCAAAGACTTGGCCGCAGAGCAAAAGCCACACATTTTCCGCGTATACATGACGACTTCAGGCATTTCTATCATCCTCGGTTGAGCGCCTGATATAGGGCCTAAACCGCGCCGGTTTCAACCTTTGCAAATACAACCACATCCACATCGGTGGCGCCTGCTCTTTTCAGCGCGCGAGTTGCCGCCTTGATAGTCGCGCCAGTTGTATAGACATCATCAATCAGACATATGCGCTTACCAGCGATATCTATCTTCTTTTCTTCGGGCACAACAAAAGCACCGGAAACGTTGCGCTGGCGTTCCGATTGAGTAAGCCCCACTTGCTGGCGGGTTTTGCGTCGCCTCACCATCGAGACGGGCAAGAACGAAATATCTCGATATTTCGCCATATGCCGTCCAAGTTCAGCGGATTGATTAAAACGCCTTTGACGCAACCGGGCGGAATGAAGCGGAACCGGTACGATAGCATCTGCATCATCAAGAAGCGCCTGTCCTGCCGTGACCATCCATCTCGCCATCCATGGGGCAAGGTCGGTCCGATCTGAGTATTTCAACGAAGAAACAAGTTTCAGAGCAAGGTCGTCGTAAACCATGACCGCACGCAGTCGCGCAAAAGGCGGCGGGTCCGCAATCGCTTCAGCGCTTAACATTCCCTCGCCAAGATTCACACTAAAGGGCGAACCCATCACGGGGCAAAGCGGTGGAGAAATGAAATTCAATTTGCCCCAACAGGCACCGCAACAACCACCCTGCCTATCCACAAACGCATCACACAAGAGACATGTTGGCGGCACCAGTGCGTCAGACGCCTTTTCGAACCCGCGCCTCAATTCTCGTCTGAGACGAAAAATACCCTTGGAAACCCACATCCACAAAGTCTAACTAAGAAATATGCAGAACACGAGTCGTAAACCCCTGTTTGACCTCCGCAAAATGCACGCCAAACGCGCGCGTGCCATGCGTATGGGCAAAACAGACGCGGACTTTCTCGCAAAAATTGCCGCGGATACGATCGCGGAGCGTCTCGACGTTGTTCAACGCGAATTTGAGGTGGTGGTCGATCTGCACAGCATGTTCGGATGCATGCACCAAAACCTTAGCTCACTTACAAATGTGAAGAACGCAACAGCCTTTGGCACGTGGCCAGCCGAACCTATGGGTTTGTCCTCTGTGGCAATTCAGCAAAACGCTTACGCAGAAGCACTTCCTTTTGAACCAGGCAGCCTTAGCCTCGTGACTTCAATATTTGGCTTGCATTGGATGAATGACCTGCCGGGAACCCTCGCTCAAATCAAACACTCCCTGAAGCCGGACGGGCTATTCATGGCCGCAATCCCCGGTGATCAAACACTGCGTGAGTTGCGTGAAGCACTCATCGAAGCGGAAACACGTCTTACAGGTGGCGTTAGTTTGCGTGTGGACCCCTATGGGGAAGTCCGCCAATTGGGTGGGTTGCTGCAACGGGCGGGGTTCGCACTTCCCGTGGTCGATACGGACATTCTGACGGTGCGATATAAATCACTGGCAGCGCTGATCAATGATTTGCGCGCGATGGGCGTTGCCGGGTCTTTAACGCAAGGAAACGGATTTGCAGGCCGACGCCTTTTCGAAGAAACAGAGAAAATCTACCGCGAACGCCATGGTGACGAAGACGGTAAAATCACCGCTAGTTTTGAAATTGTCTATTTGTCAGGCTGGGCACCGCACGCATCACAACAAAAACCGCTGAAACCCGGCAGTGCGGCGGTTTCGCTCAGTAAGTTCCTCTAGAACTATTGAATGACCGCATCTGTAATGGTGTTGTACATTTCTTCAGTGGCATTACCGAAATTAGTGACACCGGCAATGATGGCAGTGGTCATCAGGGCGGCGATCAAGCCATATTCGATGGCGGTCGCACCAGACTCGTCTTTCAAAAACTCAACAAACTTCGTCACAATGACACCCTTTGACTGCTTCGATGAGCCGAAAATAGGTGAAAGGTTTAAAACTCTAGTTAAGTCAGGGAGTTAACAGACCAGTACGAAATTCTTTAGACTTTTAGCAGGTTTCGCCATTGCTGGTGGTGCAGACTTCAGCATCGCCATCCAAAACACTTCGGCGAATGGTACGACGCTCGGCCTTTTCGATAGACCCGGTGATGACCGTATCAATTCCAAAAGCTCGATTGTCAGCGTAGGTCTTTGCCGCTTTGTCCAGAAACGGCGGTGCAATCAGCGCGGTAGCCAAGGCCAAGCCTGCTAGAAAGACTGCCATTTGAACCGAATGTCCGTTACCGCTCGGCAGAATAAACGCGAAAAACTCTTGGATAATTTTCATAATACAATCCCAACCCTGCGGGCCGCACAAACCAAAACGCTAGCGACCATCGATGATTAAAATTGTAATGAAATTATAAAATATCCATTAACGCCGGGATCAGCGGATCGTCTGCCGGTGGCATGGGATAATCACGCAATTGGTTCACACGGACCCACTTTAACTGCTGGTTCTCACGCGATTGAGGCTGTCCGTCCCATTTGCGGCAGATATAAAGCGGCATTAGAAGATGAAATTTTTCATAGGAAAAACTGGCAAAGCTAAGGGGCGCAAGACACGTCTCCCACGTCACAATTCCCAATTCCTCGTTTAACTCGCGAATGAGTGTCTCTTCCGGCGTTTCGCCTTCCTCGACTTTACCACCGGGAAACTCCCAAAGCCCTGCCATGGATTTACCTTCCGGTCGTTGGGCCAGCAAAATCCGGTTGTCCGCATCAACAAGCGCGCATGCACTTACCAACACAATGGGTTTGGACATGACGTCCTCCTTGATCTTAGAAATTTGGCGGGGCCTTGCGGTAACTGTATCGATATAATTCGTAAAACCCGAAAGTCTCATACAAGCGATGCGCCGATTTGTTTTCGGCGACCACCTGCAACCAAGCGTATTTTGCGCCTGAAACTTTTGCCCACTTCAAAACACTGGCCACAAGACTTCTCGCATGACCTTCGCGCTGATCTGCCAATCCTGTGACAAGATCGAATATCCCGACCAGATCATTGTCATGAACACAACGCACGGCGGCTACACGGCGCTCACCATTGGTTTTCACAAACAAACCGGAGATCGGCTGGATTGATGAAATCACCTCCACCAGGCCAGGTTTTGTGCTTTTCGCCTCTTCCGACAATTGAAGAAATGTATCAACCCAGTAGCCGATATCACTCAGTGGCACGTAATCCATGGCATCTGACAAATCGACGTCAGCAAGATCAAGCATCATGACGATGCTCTCATCAAACCTAACCCAACCCCGCTCATCAAGAAGCGCCTCCAATTCAGGAGGCGCAAGTGGCGATTGGCGAAAAACCAATGGGCGCCCGAAGCTGTCAAAACGGCGACGGGCCAGTTCCAGTCTTGCATCCACCAATGCATGATCAGACGGGTCAAGAGGATTGACGGAGTTCAATCGTTTCGCAGGATGACCGGCGGTCAAGCGAATGGCCCATGTGCCGTCATAGTAAGTCGAAGTGGATGGAAACGAACGAAAACTGACCGCTTCAAGCCTGCGAACTTGAGCGAGAAAAGAGGAATCCTCGGCATTGGGGATTAAAAACTCACCCATTAGCTTCGGTAGTCTCCGTTTATCGCCACATATTCACGTGTGAGATCGCATGTCCAAACGGTAGCTGACCCACTGCCCAGCCCCAGATCAACGCCGATTTCAATCTCGTCTTCGCGCATGACCCGAGAAGCGGCTTCTTCACTGTAATCCTCAACGCGCTCGCCGTTTCGCGCGACCACAATCTCACCGAAGCGAATTTCCAATCGGTCCCGGTCGGCCGGTTCACCGGCCTTACCAACTGCCATTACGATCCTGCCCCAGTTCGCGTCCTCGCCGGCAATGGCGGTTTTGACCAGTGGAGAATTGGCGATTGCCATGGCGATCTTCCGCGCAGAACGTTTTGTCTTTGCTCCAGTCACAGAAATCTCAACCTGCTTCGTTGCCCCCTCGCCGTCACGCACAAGCAGCATGGAAAGATCGTGCATCACATCGGCCAGTGCTTTTTTGAACGGCTTTAACCGCTTGTCCGAAACGTCGGCGATTTTCCGACCGCCACCGCAGGACATCAGCAGGACCGTATCGCTGGTTGACGTATCGCTATCAACCGTAACCGCATTAAACGTAGTCTTCACATTGCGCGACAGCAGTTTTTGCAAAACCTTATGGCTGATAGGCAGATCGGTCACGAGGAACGCAAGCATGGTCGCCATGTCAGGCGCAATCATTCCGGAACCTTTAGCAATCCCGTTGAGTGAATAGGTTGCACCTTCAATCTCGAAACTACGGGTGGCGAGCTTGGGGTAAGTGTCCGTGGTCATGATAGCCTGTGCAGCTTCATACCAGCCGTCTGGCTTCAACACTGCAGACGCCATTCGCAGTTTTTCATCGAAACCGGATGCATCCAGCGGCTCACCGATCACGCCCGTTGAAGCCAGAAAAACCGTCTTGGGGTTGCAATCGAAAACCTCAGCCGCGGCTGACGCAGTCATTTGAACGGCTTCTTCACCCTTTTTGCCTGTAAACGCATTGGCATTGCCGGAATTGATGACAACGGCATTCACTTTACCCTTTGCCAAATGCTTCCGACACCAATCCACCGGCGCGGATGGACACCGGGATGTGGTGAAAACACCAGCAATCTCGGCTGGCTTTTCAAACCGGATCAAGCACAAGTCTTTTCGCCCTGCATATTTTATGCCCGCCTCAACCGCGCTCAACCGAACACCATCAAGCTCTGGTAATTCCGGGTACAGTTTTGGAGCAAGAGGTGAGACTTTCGTGGCCATTTTGTTTTACCCTTGAGGCGAACGCTTATTGCAAGGCTTCCACTTGAGATTTCAATTCTTCATCCAGAATTTCAAACTCGTAAGATTTGCGAGCGTCTTGCGTTAGCTGAAAATATTTTTCACGCGCAACCACTTGGCGCACCTGATCCTTTACCTGCTCGAAGGTTGGCGGTTTAGTGTCGCGCTCATCCTCTTTCTTGATGATGTGCCATCCAAACTGCGATTTTACAGGCTCTTTTGTGTACGCACCGGTTTCCAGTGCAAACGCTGCCGCTTCAAATTCCGGAACCATTCTTCCCTTACCAAAATAGCCAAGATCACCACCGTTGGGGCCACTTGGTCCTGTTGATTTGGTTTTCGCCAGTTCGATAAAGTCAGCACCGCCATCGAGTTCAACAATGATCTCTTT
The DNA here is from genome assembly GCA_963922635.1 of uncultured Hyphomicrobiales bacterium. Classification (GTDB taxonomy): domain Bacteria; phylum Pseudomonadota; class Alphaproteobacteria; order Rhizobiales; family Rhizobiaceae; genus JAALLB01. The sequence continues at coordinate 20,422 of CAWUJX010000014.1, forward strand.
TGCTGCCTCTTCGGTTTCCACGAGGATATGCCTTGCACTGACTTCTTTCTCGATTGGAAAACCTTTGATCTCAATGTCATACCGCGCCATCAGTTCTTCATCCGTGATCTGCTCAAGCACCTTGCTCTGAAACAAAATGTTGTGCAGCGTACGGGAGCGGGTGAACGCCATTCTGGCCCGGAAGTTGGCATCATCTGCTAATCCGTCATCTTCCGCAGATTTCGCAAGCAGTTTGATATCAATCAAAGCGTTCAGGATCGCCGCACGGCGTTGCTCCGCGGGGGTTTCCGCAAATTGCTGCAAAAGATCGACTTCTGCCAAGGCAAGCTCACGCTCAGTGATTTCAATGCCAGCCACTTTTGCCACAACTTTGTCCGGCTCTGTTTGGGCATTTGCCAAAGGTGAAAAAGCAAACGTGGCAACACTTATCAGTGCAATCACCGCGAAATGAATGGGGCGTTGGGTAAGAAGCATGAGAAACCTTTCCTGCGATTATGAGAAGCGCATCGGCAAACAACCGTGATAAGTTTAATTTAGCGCGAGCCTGCGCCGTTGACATAGCATTAGCGTCCTCTTATCTGTCCGTTGTCGCAACGTCCAGTTCCTGGCCACACACAAATGCGTAAGGCACGTGCCTTAACAGGGGATTCTGGCGAGGTTCCACATATCTCAGCGACAATTATCATGCCCGAACGGGCAGAAAGAACGCGAGACGCCGATGGGCATTTTTACCGGAATAGCAAGCAAACTCTTTGGTTCTTCCAACGACCGCGAAATCAAATCCTATCGACCTTTGGTGGAACAGATAAATGCCCTGGAAGGTGAGATGGAAGCACTTACTGACGAGGCGCTCGGAGCAAAAACGGCTGAATTCCGCGAAATGCTTGAGCAGGGCAAAACCCTCGATGATCTCTTGGTGCCGGCTTTCGCCACTGTGCGGGAAGCTTCCAAGAGGACGCTTGGCATGCGCCACTTTGATGTGCAGCTCATCGGCGGGATGATCTTGCATGGCGGCAACATCGCTGAAATGCGCACCGGTGAAGGCAAAACGCTCATGGCAACCCTTGCCACCTACCTGAATGCGCTACCCGCCAAAGGCGCACACGTTGTTACGGTGAATGACTATCTTGCCCGCCGTGATGCGGAATGGATGAGCGCGATTTACAGCTTTCTTGGCATGACCACGGGCGTCATCACCGGCGGCATCGAAGACCTTGAGCGTAAAGCGGCCTACGATTGCGACATCACCTACGGCACCAACAACGAATTCGGGTTCGACTATCTTCGCGATAATATGAAGTACGATCTCGAATCCATGGTTCAGCGCGGCCACAATTTTGCAATTGTCGATGAGGTCGATTCAATTCTGATTGATGAAGCGCGAACTCCATTGATCATTTCCGGCCCATTGGACGATCGCTCGGACCTTTACACGACGATTGATGCATTCATCCCGAATATTGATGATGATGACTATGAGTTGGACGAAAAACAACGTTCAGTGACATTCACCGAAGACGGCAACGAGAAGCTCGAAAACGCCTTACGCGAAGCAGGACTTCTCAAGGGCGACTCCCTTTATGATATCGAGAACGTTTCGGTTGTGCATCACGTCAACAACGCGCTCAAAGCCCACAAACTCTTCACGAAAGACAAGGACTACATCGTTCGTGGAGATGAAGTGGTTATCATTGATGAATTCACTGGCAGAATGATGCCGGGGCGGCGCTACTCGGAGGGTCAGCATCAGGCTTTGGAAGCCAAAGAAGGCGTTACAATTCAGCCGGAAAACCAGACACTCGCATCCGTGACGTTCCAAAACTACTTCCGCATGTATGACAAGCTTTCCGGCATGACCGGAACGGCCATGACCGAAGCTGAGGAATTCGGGAACATCTACGGGCTGAGCGTTGTTGATGTGCCAACCAACGTACCGGTTGCCCGAATTGACGATGATGACGAGGTTTACCGGACTGTTGAAGAAAAATACCACGCCATTGGACTTTTGATCCAGGACTGTCGCGATCGGAAACAGCCGGTCCTTGTCGGTACGACATCAATAGAGAAATCAGAAATCCTCGCCGACATTTTGAAAAAGAATGGGCTAAAGGATTTCAACATCTTGAACGCACGCCATCACGAGCAGGAAGCACAAATTATTGCCGCTGCGGGCGTTCCCGGCGCTGTGACCATTGCCACAAACATGGCTGGTCGAGGAACCGACATCCAGCTTGGCGGTAATTTTGAGATGCGATGTGCAGAAGAAATTCCAGAAGACGCAACTCCCGCAGAACGCGAAAAGGCGGAAGAAAAAATCCGTTCAGAGATCGAAGCAAAAAAAGCCGAAGCGAAAGAAGCTGGCGGTCTTTATGTGATAGGCACCGAGCGCCATGAAAGCCGTCGGATTGATAACCAGCTGCGCGGACGTTCCGGTCGCCAGGGCGACCCGGGACACTCCAAATTCTTCCTGTCGTTGCAAGATGATTTGATGCGGATCTTCGGCTCTGACCGAATGGACGGCATGCTCAAAAAATTGGGCCTTGAAGAAGGCGAAGCGATCATCCATCCGTGGATCAACAAGGCTTTGGAACGCGCGCAAAAGAAAGTCGAAGCGCGCAATTTCGACATCCGCAAGAACCTGTTGAAATTCGATGATGTTATGAATGATCAGCGGAAGGTCATCTTCGATCAACGTAAAGACCTAATGAGGGGTGAAGGACTTTCCGAGACGATTACCGATATGCGCCACGAACTGATCCATGATCTGGTGGAACGCTATATCCCTGAAAAGGCCTATCCTGAGCAATGGGAGACCGAGGGCCTGCAACAGGACGTGAACCAATATCTTGCCCTTGACCTTCCCATTGTGGAATGGGCGCAGGAAGACGGCATTGACGAGGAAGCCATTATTGACCGTATCACTGAAGCGTCTGATGCCTATGCGGCGGAACGCAAGGAACGGTTCGGCGATGAAATCACGGACTACATCGAAAAATCGGTCATGCTTCAAACCCTTGACCACTTGTGGCGTGAGCATCTGGTGAACCTCGATCATTTGCGTTCAGTGGTCGGTTTCCGCGGCTATGCCCAGCGTGATCCGCTGCAGGAATATAAATCAGAAAGTTTCGAGCTTTTTGAAGCCTTGCTTTCCAATCTTCGCCAGGCGGTCACCTCACAGATGATGCGCGTGGAAGTGGTAAATCAGTCGGAGATGCCACCGGAAGAATTGCCGGAAATGGTTGAGCAACACGGCAGTATTGGAGCCTCAGGCACAACGCCCGCAAAACAGGTGGACGTGGATGGCAACCCCATTCCCTATGTGGATGAAGAAACCATCGCGAGCTGGGGAAAGGTCGGTCGCAATGCACCGTGTCCATGCGGCTCAGGCCTGAAATTCAAGCATTGCCATGGGCGCTTCGCCTAACGCAGTCGGCGATTAGTAATCAATGAGAAAAACTAGTTCGTGGCTGGCGCTACGCGCTGAGCAGGCTTTGGCACGGCAATCGCACTTACAGGCTGATTGATAGACTGAGAAGCCGGTGGCGTTTGGCCCGCGATTTCTGAGCTGATTGGATCACTTGCTTGACCTGCGTTCACGGTTGATGGCGCCTCTGGCGTGGTCGCTGCCGCAGATGGAGCTACTGGCGCATCGCCGCTGGTAGTAGGCGTTGAAGCGGTGGCTGCCTCCGGATTGGAAACGGCAACAGTTACAGGTGTTGGTTCCAGAATTGCCACACTCCCCTCTGTGGGGAAAGCCTTAATGGATGCTGTGAGCGTTTGCGGCCTATCTTCAGGCTTCACGAACGGGTTGGAAGCAGTTCGTTTCAGGACCTTATCGAAAACCGACTGATCTTTGTTCTGTTTCTCATTGAATGCCAGTGCGAGACTACGCGGCATCTTTGTGGGCGGACAAATTTCCCGGGACTTGAACGTTTCGCCCTCTTCCGCATAGCGATTGAAAACATATCGTTTTTCGCAGACATCAACCTTTGGAGGCTTGCGGGTCACTTCGAAATGATCGCTGCCTTCTTTCAACAGTTTCCAGAACTCGAAGTCTGGATGATCAACATTTTTCGCCATATTTTCCGGTGTCATACGAAATGGATAGGCCTGAATCTGGAAGGCTTTCTGACCGCCCTTAAACGCTTCACGGGCCAGCGCGTAAATTTCCTCCACATACTCATCAGTCATCGAGTAACAGCCTGCTGAAGAACACGCACCGTGGATCATCAGGTAGGAACCGGTACGATCGTTGGCCCGGTCAAATTTATTCGGGAAACCCATGTTGAAGGATAGGTGATAGCTTGAGTTTGGATTCATGAGCCCGGGCGTCACGTGGTAGAAGCCTTCCGGTGCCTGCTTGTCGCCCTCTTTCAGTTTTGGACCAAGCTTCCCGGACCACTTGCAAATCTCATAGGTATTCAGCAGTGCATAGCGTTTTGTGTGATCCTGCTTCCAGATTTCGAGCACATTCTCCTGCTTAAAAATGCGGAGAAGTATTGGCGCTCCAAGGGTCATACCCTTCGTGTCCATCGCCTTCATCAAATATTGGGGAACGGGTTTTTCATGTTTTGGCGTCGCACTCTCGAGCACGCCATTACAGGCGGCAAGCAAACTACCGGCAAACAAAACTGCAATTGTTTTGGAGGCTCTAAGCTTCAATTCGATCCCCGAAAGACTGCTCATCAAGACGTTGGCGACTGTAAATAAACCACTTCCGTTGACAAGGCGTTACCCGTCAGCGGTAACAAGATTGTCAACAACGCCCAAGGCCAACCACTACGGGTTGCAAGGCGCGCGAAACGATATGTTTTGAAAGAAAGGCTAAATTCAGGCCAGGTTACGCCCGATCGCTAGAAACTTCTCTTGCCGCTGGGTGCGTAGCGCATCCCCCTCAACATCGGAAAGTTCGGTCAGCGCTTCGTTGATCTGTTTTGATGCCGCGTCGAAAACAGCGGAGTGATTCCGGTGAGCGCCGCCCAACGGTTCTTCAATGATTGCATCAACAATACCAAGCCCAAGCAAATCCTGGGCTGTGATTTTCATCGTTGTCGCAATGTCTTCCGCGCGTGAGGAGTCCCGCCAAAGAATAGACGCACCCGCCTCGGGCGAAATCACACTATAGATTGAATGCTCAAGCATATAGACCCGGTTGGCAGACGCGATGGCAATTGCACCGCCTGAACCACCTTCACCGATGATGATCGAAATTAGCGGCACTCTGAGGTTAAGGCATTGCTCGGTGGAGCGCGCAATTGCTTCAGCCTGCCCCCGCGCTTCAGCACCCAGTCCAGGATAAGCCCCTGCCGTATCAACGAGCGAAATCACGGGCAGCTTGTATCGATCGGCGAGTTCCATGATACGAATGGCCTTACGATATCCTTCCGGACGCGCCATACCGAAATTGTGTTTCAAGCGCGTTTCGGTATCCATCCCCTTTTCTTGCCCGATGATGGCAACCGAACGCCCTTCGAAACGGCCAAGTCCGGCAAATACCGCATGATCTTCACCGAAATATCGGTCGCCCGCCAGCGGCGTGAAATCTGTAATGAGGGCTTTTTGGTAATCCACAAAATGTGGCCTATCGGGATGTCGTGCCACTTGTGTTTTTTGCCAGGGTGTAAGCTTTGAATACAAACCTTTCAGAATATCAGAAGACTTGCTTTCCAGACGTTTGATTTCATCGGACAGATCAACTGAACCATCTGATTTCCCAACGCTTTTGAGTTCCTGAATCTGGCCTTCAAGGTCGGCAACTGGCTTTTCGAATTCAAGATAACTGGGCATATTGGTTTTTCTGATGAAATATGTTTTCGCGCGCTCAAAAGACGCTAAATTTGTCGCGCACACTGGCGATTTGAGGGGTTAAAGTCAAGGATTTTGCAGGTGAGCTCGAGTTAAGGCAAAAGTCTGGGCAAAACAATGGATCAATGGTCTATGATCCGGTCTTGGTTACCCAATCCATCCTGCAATCAAAGATCAAAAAGATCACAAATCCGCGCTCGGGTCACATCATCGAAATTCCTGCGAGTGACCAACACAATGTCACGAAAGAGCTTCGCTTCCACAGGCTCCACAAGTTTGACCAAGCGGCCGGCATATCGCTCCACATCGGGTTTTGCCAAAAGCGTAAATCCAAAACCTTCATTGACGCATTCCATAATCGCTTCAACACTATCCAAAACGATTGGATTGTGAGCCGTATTGGTCGCCCTTCGGCGTTGAAATGCTTCAATGGATTTTCCGATACCCGACCCAGGATTAAATTGGAAAAACGGCAATGCTTTTTCCGCTGTGTCGAGGTTTCCACCATCAACTGATTTTGGAATCGCATAGACCAGCGGTTCACGCGCTAAAGGGGAGTATTGCAAAGCCGGCGGCGACACGCTCGAAGCGGTTACCACTGCAGCTTCCAGATTTCCATTCAACACCCGCTCCTCCAACACTTGCGAAAGCGCCGTCTCAAATCGAAATTCTGCCTTGTCCGCGTGAACCTTTGCGTGAGAAATGAATCTCGGCAGCAACCGGACACTTGCCGTCGCCACAAAACCGATCCGGTACAACCCGCTCAATTCGTCCGAGTGCTGGCATTGGGAGAGCAGGTCTCGTTCGGCGTCCACAAGCTTTTGCGCAGGCTCCACAAGTGCTTGTCCAATCGGAGAAAGCCGCGGTGGCCGGAACTCCCGATCAAAGAGCGCCAGCCCGAGAGTTTTTTCGAGCCCCCTGATCTGCATGGAAACAGTCGACAAGGTTGAATTCAATTCATCTGCGGCTGCCACGAAGGAGCCGGTTCTTACAATCGCCAGAAATGTTTGAACGGCACGAACATTCATATACAGAATTCCAATATTTATATTACAATAATATACAATTGAATTGAATATCACAATGGCCCACACTGTAAGCAGAAAAGCTCAGGTGGAATGTCATGCTTGGTGAAAAGCCCAATCTTTATCAACAATTGGCAAAAGAGCTCGCACCCGTTTTTGCTGCGCGAGCTTCCGAGTGGGATAAAACCCGAACTTACTGCTGGGAGAATATCCCACTGTTGGTCGATGCGGGTCTCATGGGAATGACCATCCCCCGCGAATTTGGTGGCCAGGGCGCAAGCTTTTATGATTGCGTTCTCGCCATCGAAGAGATTGCAAAAGCCTGTACGCTCACCGCACGGATTGTTGTTGAAGCAAATATGGGCGGCATCAGCGCAATTATGGCTTATGGAACGCAAGAGCAAAAACAGTTCTGCGCGGATATCGTATTGTCAGGGGACAAGCCTGCCATCTGTATCACAGAACCGGAAGCAGGAAGTGCTGCCACGGAAATGCAAACAACTGCACGCAAACGCGGCGACCGTTTCATTTTGAACGGCACGAAACACTGGATTACCGGTGGTGGCATTTCCAAACTCCACCTCGTCTTCGCCCGGGTGATCGACGAGAATAACAATGATCTCGGCATCGGCGGATTTATCGTTCACCGAGATCCTTCAAAAAACATCACACCAAAAGGGTTTGAAATCAGACGGCGTGAGCACACGATGGGGCTTTGCGGAATGCCGGAGGCGGAACTGCATTTCAACGACGTGGAAATCGAGGCCGATTTCGCTCTTAAACCAAAATCAGGATATGCGAAGGGCTTCGCAGAATTAATGACCGCTTACAACTCGCAAAGGGTTGGGGCGGGCACGGTCGCCATGGGCATCGCCGCTGGCGCACTGGAACGCGCTTCGAAATTTTTGGGAGAGCGTGAACAGTTCGGTCGTCCCTTGGCGGAGTTTCAAGGTCTTCAATGGATGGCGGCAGACATGGATGCAAGCGTCCATGCCTCGCGTTTGATGCTCCATGAGGCAGCGAAATCCGCTGACAATTCACCAACAGGATTTCCCGATATGACGAAAGCAGCGCGGGCCAAATTGTTTGCTTCCGAAGCTGCAATCAAGGTTGTGAATGATGCCTTGCAAATGTTTGGCGCCCGCGGATATAGCGATCAGGAACCGCTTGAAAGAATGTATCGCGATGTGCGGATGTTCACCATCGGCGGCGGTACAGCGCAAATTTTGCGCACACAAATCGCTGGCAAGCTTCTTGGTATAAAAACGCCTCAAACGCGCGATGGATATCAGCAGTCGGTTCCAAGGCCATCACTCAGCATAGTTGCGGAATAATACCTGTTTCTATTTCGCAAGCGGGTGATGCTCCTCAACCAGCTGACGGAGCCGTTCGTCCAACACATGCGTATAAATCTGAGTGGTTGAGATGTCCGCGTGACCAAGTAGTTGCTGCACCGAGCGCAGGTCAGCGCCGTTTTGAAGCAAATGGCTTGCAAATGCATGGCGCAGGACATGCGGCGAGACTTTTTTCGGATCAAGTCGTGCCCGAAGCGCAAGTGCCTTCAAATCCCGCGCAAATGCCTGCCTAGTGAAATGCCCTTCTTTCGATGACGCGGGGAACAAGTAAGCGCTTTCAACGAAGTTCTTTTTTGAAGCCAAAGCGTGTCGGTATTCGCTGATTGCATACTTGCAACGCTCGGAAAGCGGCACGATGCGCTCTTTATTGCCTTTACCCACTACGGTTAGAAAACGTCCGGCTGCATGTGCGCTCGAAGCAGGTAAACCAACCAATTCACTCACACGCAGACCTGTCGCGTATAACAGTTCAAGCAGTGCATATAAGCGAGCGGTGCGCACTTTTTCGGCTGGGGTCTTAGCGCCCTTCCGGGCTTCCATTTCCGCAAGACCGATAAGATCGCTCACCTCCTCAACGCTCATCACCTTTGGCAATGGGCGTCCGGACTTGGGACTGTCTATTGTCGAACTTGGATCATCGCCACGAACGTTTTCATCAAACAGGAATTTGTGAAATTGACGCACGGTAGAAAGATGACGCGCTTGTGTGGAAGCAGACATGCCCTGCTCTGCCAGGTGAGCCAGATGAGCTTCGACGCAACTGGTATCACACGCGGAAAAACGTGAGCCACGCCTTTGAAGCGTTTCCCCGTAACCGAGTAAATCCCGTTCATATGATGCAAGCGTATTTTTAGCGGCGCCGCGTTCCGCACTCATCATTTCCAGAAAGGCTTCAATGAGATGGGACTCTTTCAAACGATTTTCCCTTACTGAAGGCGACCTTCAAACCCTTATTGAGGATTGAGTTTTTTGGCGGGGATCTTAACTGTCATTTCCCGTTGGTTCGGCTCGACCATCAGGGTGAGCGCCACAAGGCTACCATAGCCGATACCAGCCAACACGGCGAGAATAAACAAAAACCGAAACAGACTGGGCATGCACGTTCACCTTTTTAATTCATACGCTTTATGAAAAATCGGCGCGCAAATGGCAACCGCCTTACGGTCCCACCGAAACACGCATGAAAACCGCCCTCTTGACGACCATGAATGAATGGTATCGAAAGAGCAAAACAACAAGAGGTCTCACTGTCCACATGGCCGGGGGTCGTCCATCATTGAAAAACCGGGTGCTCTCCAAAATTGGGGATCGCTGCATCGTGCTTGTGGGAATGATGGGATGCGGGAAGTCGGCTATCGGAAAAATGCTGGCAAGAAGTCTTGGTCTGGAATTCAAAGACGCTGATACCGAGATCGAGATCGCAGCTGGCCGCAGTGTGGCAGACATTTTCAGCGAATATGGAGAACCCGAATTCCGCCGCCTAGAAACGAAAGTTATCGAACGGCTGGTCAATGAAGGGCCAATGGTTCTCGCCTTGGGCGGCGGTGCTTTTCTGTCCGAAGATACCCGCAAGGCGGTTTCTGAAAACGGTCTTTCCATATGGCTGAAAGCGGACCTTGATACCCTTTTGGAAAGGGTGATGCGAAAACCTGGCAAGCGGCCGCTTTTATCTCAAGGCAACCCTCGTCAAATTATGCAGGAGCTGCTCAAAAAACGTGAACCGGTTTATGCCAAGGCCCAACTCCACGTGGTTTCCAAAGGCGGGAAAAAGGCGGACATGCGCAATCATCTTCTAATCAGCCTGGAGACACACCTCAACAAAGAAGGCGAGAACCTCACGCCATGAGCTCAAATCCTATTACCCAAGTACCGGTAGACCTCGGCGATCGATCTTACTCGATTGAAATTGGAAGCAACGTGCTAGCCAAAATTGGAAGCGTGGTTAGCCGCATCTCTAACGATCCGCGTTGCGTCATCATCACCGATGATAATGTGAATGCGGCCCATGGTAGTCGCTTGAGGCAGGAGCTGGACAGTGCGGGGCTCGCACATGACACAATCTCCATCACTCCGGGCGAGGCCTCGAAATCATGGCCCACATTTCAAACGGTTGTCGACCGGGTCTTGGAACTGAAACTTGAGCGCACTGACATCGTTCTGGCATTCGGCGGCGGAGTTGTGGGCGATCTTGCGGGCTTCGTTGCATCGGTTGTTCGGCGGGGCATGCCGTTCATCCAAATTCCCACCTCATTGCTTGCACAGGTGGATTCTTCGGTGGGTGGGAAAACCGGGATCAATTCATCCCACGGCAAAAATCTGGTTGGTGCTTTCTACCAACCCAGTCACGTATTAATCGATCTTGAAACCCTCAAAACCTTACCCGAACGCGAGTTTAAAGCTGGCTATGCGGAAGTCGCCAAATATGGATTGATCAAGTATCCGGATTTTTTTGCCTATCTTGAAAAGAACCATTCTGAAGTTTTCAGCCAAGACGAAGCGCTGACAAAAGCAATCGCCACTTCCTGTCAGGCAAAAGCGGAAATTGTGGCTGCGGACGAAACGGAAAAAGGTCATCGCGCCCTGCTGAACCTCGGCCATACGTTTGGCCATGCGTTGGAGGGATATACGGGCTATGATGGCTCACGACTTGTGCATGGCGAAGGCGTTGCCATCGGAATGATGTTGGCCCACCGGTTTTCAAACCGATTGAACCAATGCGCAAAAGATGATGTGGAGCGGGTTGAAAACCATCTCAAAAAGATCGGTCTTCCCACGCGCATTCAGGACATCCCCGGAGATTTACCGTCGGTAGAAACTCTCATGGGATTTATCGCCCAAGACAAAAAGGTAAAACGCGGCTCGCTTACCTTCATTCTTACAAAAGGTATTGGCAAGTCTTATATAGCCGACGACGTACCACCATCAGAAGTTTCAGCGTTTTTAACGGAACAGCTAAATCCATGACCACTGCCATCTGGCTCCTACTCTTTGCAGTTATTTTGCTGATCATGTGTTCAGCATTTTTTTCCGGCTCCGAAACAGCGCTCACCGCAGCGTCTCGGGCACGCATGCATACCCTTGGGAAAAACGGCGATAAACGCGCCGGTTATGTCACGCGTTTGCTCGAACGACAGGACCAATTGATCGGCACGCTGCTGATCGGCAACAACATCGTAAATATTCTTGCCTCTGCCCTTGCAACCAGTTTCTTCATCAGCGCCTTTGGTGAGGCCGGCGTTTTCATCGCCACACTGGTCATGACCGTACTTGTGGTGATCTTCGCTGAAGTGATGCCAAAATCCATTGCATTGGCACATTCCGACAAATTTGCGCTCACCGTTTCACCAGTCATTCGACTGATCGTCTTTTTGCTTTCACCCTTTGCCAGAGCCGTTGGGTGGATTGTCAGAAACTGCTTGAAACTGGTTGGTTTTCGCATCGAGAGTGAGACGCTCCTTTCGGCCCATGATGAATTGCGCGGGGCTGTGGAAGTGCTCCATCAAGACGGCTCCATGGTGAAAGACGACAAGGACCGTCTCGGCGGAATTCTTGATCTTCACGAGCTGGAACTTTCCGATGTCATGATCCACCGTACAAACATGGAAACGATCAATCTGGATGATGATGCTGAGCAGATTGTAAAACAGATTTTGGATAGCCCTTATACCCGCATCCCGCTATGGCAGGGCGACAATGACAATATTATCGGGGTCATTCACTCAAAGGATGTGTTGCGTTCGATCGCAAAAAACCGCGATGCGTCAAAAATTGATTTCAAGAAGATTGCGACGAAACCCTGGTTTGTCCCTGAGACCACAACACTGCAGGACCAATTAAACGCTTTTTTGCGCAAAAACGCCCATCTCGCTCTTGTTGTTGACGAGTATGGGGAAGTGGAAGGGATGGTTACCCTTGAGGACATTCTTGAGGAAATCGTCGGCGACATTGCAGATGAACACGACACCGAAGTTTCCGGGGTTGCGGCGCAAGCAGATGGCTCATGGATCGTCGACGGGTCCGTTCCAATCCGCGATCTTAATCGGGCGTTGGATTGGAACCTACCGGATGAAGAAGCGACAACAATGGCCGGTCTTGTCATCCATGCAGCACAAATGATCCCTGAGGAAAAACAGACCTTCACATTCTACGGAAAACGGTTTGTTATCCTTGCCCGTGAGAAGAACCGTATCACCAGTCTTCGGATCCGTGAACTCTAACCGACAGGACTATTCGCCCACAGCGCGCGCTTCAATCGCGCATGCATGCAGACCTTCATCTATTTTTGGTTGAGCAATCGCATTAACAGCCCGGTGGCGTTCCATACGGCTCATGGTCTTGAAAGCATCGGAGACAATCCGGATGCGGAGATGAGTTTCGCCTGCACCGTCATGCCCGTGGTGACCGGCATGCAGATGGCTTTCATTGATTATTTCCAGGCGTTCCGGCGCAAAGGCTTCTGTAAGATTGTCATGTAGGTATTGGGCAACCGGTCCCATTTTTTATGCTTTCCATCGATGAGCCTGAGCCAAGATAACTGCGTCTTTTGGAGCCAGATGTTTTCAAAGTCAATGCTTGTTCATTTCTCATTTTACGCCATATTTGTCAGATGAATACAAACTCCAAATATTTCGATTCGATCCGGATCTCCAAGGGCAAGAAAAAGAAGCCTGCAGCCAGTGCACGTCAGACCACATCCGGCATTTGCCAATGGGAAGGTTGCGACAAACCAGCCACACACAAAGCACCATTGGGCCGTGATATGGAAGGCAGATACATCAATCTCTGCATCGATCACGTTCGCGAATATAACAAATCCTATAATTATTTTTCCGGCCTCGGTGATGACGACATCAAGAAATTCCAGAAGGATGCTTTGACAGGACACCGTCCCACATGGGCCATGGGCGTCAATAAGGACGGGCAAAAGTCACCCTATTCCGACGGCGATCCGAGAGCAGCCATTGCCGATCGCATTATTGCGCGCTCCATGCGCCGAACAGGTCAGTTGCATGGTGCGGGGGCCACAGGGCGTAAATTGAAGCCGCTGGAGCGAAAAGCATTCGAAGACCTCGGAATGCCCCATAGTGCCAGTGCAGATGATCTCAAAAAGCATTACAAGGCTTTGGTAAAGCGCCATCACCCCGATACAAACGGCGGAGACCGCAGCACAGAAGAGCGCTTGGCGCAGATTATCAAGTCTTACAAAATTCTGAAGCAGGGTGGATTCTGCACTTGAAAATGTGCCGTTGACACGACAAAACCTTCTTTGAATTTGTTAGCGTGATATCCTATCCCTACCACAGAGAAGAATATCGCTTCGGCCTAACCGTGAAAGGGTTTGGGAAATGACACAGGGTTTGCCCGACACAGAGCTATCCGTCCGCGATACATTTGGCATCGACGGCGACTGGACAGTTCCGGCTTATAAAAACACCAGCGAACATGTGCCGGAATTGGACCGGACTATCTGTTTGATGGCCCGACCACAAGGGCAATTCTTGCGGGCTTTGCACATAATCGCCGCGTGATGGTGTCCGGTTATCACGGGACCGGTAAATCCACCCATATTGAACAAGTTGCCGCACGATTAAACTGGCCTTGTGTTCGGATCAACCTGGACAGCCACGTGAGCCGCCTCGACTTGATTGGCAAGGATGCAATCGTCGTTCAGGACGGTGTCCAGGTTACGGAATTCCGGGACGGCATTTTGCCATGGGCGTACCAGAACAATGTGGCACTCGTCTTCGATGAATATGATGCGGGCCGTCCGGATGTAATGTTCGTAATCCAGAGGGTGCTTGAATCATCCGGCAGACTAACGCTGCTCGACCAGAGCCGTGTTATCACGCCCCATCCAGCGTTCCGTTTGTTTGCCACTGCCAACACCGTCGGGCTTGGCGATACAACCGGGCTTTATCATGGCACGCAACAGATCAACCAGGCCCAAATGGACCGGTGGTCGCTGATCACGACACTCAACTATCTGCCGCATGACAATGAGGTCGATATCATTGCTGCGAAGGTAAAATCATTCAATACCGCTGAAGGTCGCGACACCGTTTCTAAGATGGTACGCGTGGCAGACATGACACGATCAGCATTTGTGAACGGCGACATTTCAACAGTGATGAGCCCGCGAACTGTGATCAACTGGGCAGAAAACTATGAGATTTTTGGTGATCTTCCTTTCGCGTTCAAACTCACTTTCCTCAACAAATGTGATGAGTTGGAACGTGTGACCATCGGTGAATTTTACCAGCGCGCCTTCGGTCAGGAAATCTCTGACACCGTCGTCAATATGGCCGTGGCATAAGCACGAATGGGCTGATGGCGTCTTCAGGGGATAATTCAAAACGCGGAAACCAAGCCGCCCAGGATTTTGAGCCGATCAAACAGGCGCTCGCAAATTGCGTGCGTTCCATCGCAGGCGACAACGAACTTGAAGTGACTTTCTCCGGCGATAAGCCTGGCATGGCGGCAAACCAGGTACGGCTGCCGGACATGGGGAAGAAAATGTCCCGCCGCCAACTCGCTGTCACCCGTGGGCTTGGTGACGCAATGGCACTCCGTAAAGCCTGCCATGACGCAAAAATTCATTCTAAACTCTCTCCGGAAGGTGACAACGCGCGTGCGATTTTTGATGCGGTCGAGCAGGCGCGTGTGGAAGCGATTGGCGCAAGCCGCATGGAAGGCGTGGCAGATAACCTGCACCACATGCTCGAAGACAAATATTCGAAACAAAATTATGGTGCAGTTCAACAGCGCAGCGACGCACCCTTAGAAGAGGCCGTGGCAATGGTCGTGCGCGAACGCCTCACCGGCCACAAGCCACCGGCCAGTGTCGACCAGATTGTTGGTTTGTGGAAAGACTGGATCGAAGAAAAGGCCGGTGACAAACTGGATGCGCTTGGCAGCGACATTGAAGATCAGGAAGCATTTGCCGAAGCCATGCGGGATGTGCTTGTGGCATTCGATATGGCCGATGAATTGGGTGATGAAGAACCTGAACAAGACGATGATCAGGACGCCGAAGACGACCCCAATGACGAAGAACAAGAGGGTGAACGCGAAAACGAGGAATCCACCGGAGAAGATTCCGGAGAGCCTGACGATAGCGAGTCTGAAGCTGAAGAAGAGCAGCAGGGCGAGATGGAAGCCACTGAGGCTGAAAACGGTGAAGACTTCGACGAGGAAGACCAGGACGAGGAGACTCCCGGCGAAACCTCGCGGCCCGATCTGCCCTTCTCGGAACTGCCACCGGATTTTGACTACAAGATTTTCACGACCAAGTATGATGAAGAGGTGACCGCCGAAGAATTGTGCGATGCCGCTGAACTGGAAAGGCTGCGGGCATTTCTCGACAAGCAATTGGCGCACCTCCAG
>CAWUJX010000015.1:0-35958 GCA_963922635.1 uncultured Hyphomicrobiales bacterium
CGCCAAACTGGGAATATTCGCGCAATGGTCCTGCCTTTAACCGTTGTTGATCCCGCATTTTTACGCGGGCCAGATTAAGCACACTGTCTTGCATAGCGCAGGAAATCTTTTGTCCCTGCCCTGTTTTTTCCCGCTGATAAAGTGCCGCCAGAATTCCGAGGCAAAGATGCAAACACGTGCCGGCGTCGCCAACCTGTACTGCGGTTACCAGAGGAGGCCCATCGAGAAACCCGGTGGTAGATGCCGACCCGCCAATGCATTGCGCGACGTTCTCATAGACTTTCGTGTTTTCATATTTGCCCGGCCCAAATCCCTTGATCGAGGCCATAATAATTTTAGGATTGATTGCCTGAATGCGATCCCAGGAAAAGCCCATCCTATCAAGAGCGCCGGGTGCGAAGTTTTCCACGAGCACATCACATGTTTCGACAAGGCGCTTTAGCACTTCGCTTCCTTTTTCGCTCTTTGTATCCAATTCTATTGAACGTTTGTTGTGGTTCAGCATTGTGAAATACAGACTGTCCGCTCCCGGTACGTCGTTAAGCTGCTGACGTGTCGCATCCCCAGCACCAGGGCGTTCAACCTTGATCACATCGGCGCCAAACCATGCAAGCATCTGCGTGCAGGTTGGCCCCGATTGCACATGAGTAAAGTCCAGAACCTTGATGCCATCCAAAGCTTTCATTATCGAATTTCCCAAAACCGAAAATTGTTCCTGTATGCGTTTGAAGTAATTCGGGTTATTCAATCACAATTGCAACCCACATATGAGTGATTACATGCTGCCTGAAACCATGCGGACTATCGAAATCAGCGAACCTGGCGGACCAGAAGTTCTCGTACCGGGCAACCGTCCACTCCCGGAAGTATTGCCAAGCGACATACTGGTAAAGGTACACGCCGCAGGTGTGAACGGACCCGATCAGTTACAAAGACGCGGCCACTACCCACCGCCGAAGGGAGCTTCAGACTTGCTAGGTCTTGAGGTCTCAGGAGAAGTGGTAGCAGTAGGCAATAGTGTGACGCGATGGAAAAGCGGTGATCACATCTGCGCACTGACGAATGGCGGCGGGTATGCGGAATATGTTTCGATCGCTGCGGATCAATGTCTTCCCATACCGGATGGATTGAGCCTGTTAGAGGCCGCTAGCCTGCCCGAGACATTCTTCACAGTCTGGAGCAATTGTTTCCTTGACCATACGCCCGAGCCGAATGACGTATTGCTCGTGCACGGGGGTGCTGGTGGAATCGGGACCGCAGCGATCCAACTGGCAAAACTATTCGACATGAAAGTGTTCACCACTGTTTCCAATGAAACGTCTGCAGAGTTTTGCCTGAGCCTCGGGGCTGATCGCGCGATCAACTACAATAGCGAAGACTTCTTGGAAATAGTTCGCGAAGCAGGTGGCGCAAACATGATCGTTGATATTGTGGGCGGGGATTATGTTGCAAAAAACCTGAAAGCAGCGGCACCCGATGCGCGGATTATTCAACTGGCATACCGGCAAGGTTCAAAAATCGAAGTTGACCTTATGCCTGTCATGTTGAAGCGCTTGGTGTTCACCGGTTCCACGCTTCGCTCGCGACCACCATCGTTCAAAGCACGCATCGCGGCCGATCTTGAGGCTCGGGTCTGGCCACACTTCGCTGAAGGCAAGCTAAAGACTGTACTTCACAAAACATATTCTTTCGATGATGTGGTTGAGGCGCATACGCTGATGGATGCATCCCAACATCGCGGTAAAATTCTGATCACGCCTTGAGGTGGAAACGTAGCCCATGTCTTTCACGCCCTATAATGCGCCGCTATTGAGCCCGATCCTTGGCGACCGAGAAACCGCTGCTTTCTTCAGCGTTCAAGCGGACATCAAATCCATGCTGCGATTCGAAATTGCGCTTGCAAAAGCACAGGCAGACGTGGGCGTGTTAACAAAGGCTATTGCAAATGAAATCGAGAATGCGCTCCTCGCGTTCGAGCCCGACATAGAAACTCTCGCCTGTGATGTGGCGCGCGATGGCATGGCTGTACCGGGTCTTGTAAAGCAGTTGCGCCTCACCGTTGAACCAGAGACTGCAAGTAAAATCCATTATCAATGCACCAGCCAGGATGTGATCGACACCAGCGCCATGCTAAGAATGAAAGCGTGTTGCGTTTTGTTGCAGAAACGCCTTGCCACCTTGGTGGCCGCCTTGAAAATTCTCGCTGCTCAAAATTCCGGCAATGCTTTTATGGCGTATACCCGTATGCAAGCGGCACTTCCCACAACCGCTGACGAGCGTATACGCATTTGGCTGGACCCCCTCGATGAAAGTCTTAGCGAGGCCAAAAATCTGGCCTTCCCGGTTCAACTTGCAGGGCCGATCGGGTCGAGCAAGTCTTATGGCGGGGCGAGAGACGAACTTGCAGCCCATATGGCCAATTTGTTGGGTCTGGATGATCTTGGCCGGGTTTGGCAAACGGATCGGACGCCGATAATGGACATGGGACACTGGCTCACGAAAGTGAGCGGGCATCTCGGGAAATTTGGCAGTGACATTGCTCTCATGGCCCAGTTGGGAAGTGAGCAGATCACCATGAGTGGTGGCGGTTCCTCTTCCGCCATGGCGCACAAACAAAACCCGGTACTCGCCGAAACACTCGTGACGATTGCACGATTTAATGCCGGCAATATGGGAACCCTTTATCAGAGCCAGCTGCATGAGCAGGAACGCTCTGGTGCGGCCTGGATGAACGAATGGATGATCATGCCGCAATTATTTGTTGCCACTGGGGCTGCTCTTAGAAATGCAATAAATCTCGTGGAAAGCATCCAAAAAATCGGGCAACCATCCGTGCGCTAATCCAGCCAATTCAGCAGTATTAGTAAAAAGCGCGCACCAAATAGAGGGTAATACCCGGGAACGCCACAAGTATTATCGTGCGGATCACATCGGACATCACGAACGGAAGAACGTATTTGTATGTTTCGATTATACGGGTATGCCGATCCATTGCGTTTATTACAAATAAATTCATGCCGACCGGTGGCGTGATCAGTCCAACCTCAACCACAATCAGGACGAGAATACCGAACCAGATGGCAGTTTCTTCGGGCGTCAGACCAAATTCAAGCACCGAGACAATCGGAAAAAAGATCGGGACCGTTAGAAGGATCATTGAGAGGCTATCCATCACACACCCGAACAACAAATACAGTAGAAGAATGATGATCAGAACGAACCAAGGGTTAAGCCCCTGTTCAACTATAAAGCCGGAAATTTCCTGCGGAACCTGAGAGAGCGCAAGGAACGAATTGTAGAAGCCTGCGCCTAATACGATGATGAAAATCATTGCGGTGTTCGATGCGGTTTTCAGAAATGCATCGGAAAGAGACGCACGGGTTATGCCACCATTTACCAGAGCAATAAGACCCGTACCGGCAGCGCCGATCGCAGCGGCCTCTGTTGGCGTGAACCAGCCCATGTAAATTCCACCAACCACCAGGAAAAACACCAGCAGTACTGGCCATACCTTGAACAACGCCGCCATCCGTTCCGCGTAGGGAATGCGCGGGCGCAACTGGGCATCTCCCTGATTAAACCGCATGATAATCGAGATCGTGATGATGTACCCCAAGGCGGCAAGGAACCCGGGAATGAATGCTGCGAGGAAGAGCTTGGCGATATTCTGCTCGGTCAAAATGGCGTAGATGACCAAAACTACGGAAGGCGGAATAAGGATCCCGAGCGTGCCGCCAGCGGCCAATGTGGCGGTGGCTAAACCGCCTGAATAGCCGTAGCGTTTGAGTTCGGGCAAAGCCACCTGCCCCATGGTTGCAGCGGTGGCGAGAGATGAGCCGCAGATTGCGCCAAACCCCGCACACGCTCCAACAGAAGCCATAGCGACCCCACCTTTTCTATGACCGAGCCAAGCTTCCGCCGCCTTGAACAATGCTGTGGACATGCCACCAAGGGTCGCGAACTGCCCCATGAGCAGAAATAACGGCACAATCGAAAGCGAGTAATTTGAGAATGTGGAGTAAGTCTCGTTTTTCAGTTTAGCTAAGACGACGGTTTCGCCACCGGTCAAAATCATTGTCCCGCCCAAGCCGCATACAATCATTGCAAGGCCAATCGGCATTCGCAAAAAAATCAGGAGGAGAAGAACGGGCATGGACCATATGCCGATTTCGAGACTGCTCATGAATGCCGCTCCAAAGACGGCTCGTCAGCAGATGATCGTAGGTCCAAAATATACTGCCAAACAGAATATAGGGCGACAATACACGCAACGAAGGCAGCAAAGGTGCATGCCGCATACCCCCACCATATGGGAAACTGCAGCATGAAGGTGGTTTCACCAAAGCGCATTTTATCGGTCATGCCCACATAAAGACGCCACGCGATAATGATCAGGATAAATGCAAAAAGCACCTCCCAGAGGAGCGTCAAAGAGCGGTTTAGGGCATGGGGCATGAATGATGTGAATAATTCCACTTTCGCATGGCCCCGTTGCAATTGGCACCAGGGAATGCAGGCCATGATGGCAAAGGCAACGCCTGCCTCCACAATCTCGAAATCACCATTGATTGGGCCAAAGGATTGCAGAAACCCGGTAAATGACGGGAAGAATGTTTGACCTTCGAAAAAGTCAGAATGACCAAGTGTGTTTAGGCCACGCCCCAACACACTTAATCCAGTAACGAGGATAAGCCCCGTTAGCACTGCACCGCCGAGGTAAGCCATAAAGCGTGCAATTGTTGTGATGAACGCATGCATTACAAATGGCCCCCTCGATGATTTTGGGCTGCCAGCCCATGCAAGTTGTCTGTGAGAAAAAGCCCCCAGTGTAACTGGGGGCACTTCATTTTAATTGGAGTATTTAGCGATCAGTTCCTGCGCTTCCGTCAGAAGTGCCTGACCGTCGATCCCTTTTGACTCCATGTCAGCAAGCCATTTGTCGTAAACCGGGCGTGCAGCTTTTTCCCACTCTGCGGTTTGTTCTGCCGTCAAAGTAATGATGTTGTTACCGGCGGCGACTGCGTTTTCGCGAGATGGACCATCTGCTTTTTGCATGGTTTCACCAGCGAAAACGGAGAACTCTACGCCGGAATTTTCATCGATCGCCTTTTTCATTTCGTCGGAAAGGCTGTCATACTTGTCTTTGTTCATCGCCAGAACGAAAGTCACCGTATAGAGTGCTTTGCCAGTAAATTCCGTATGGTTTTTGACCAATTCCTGCACCTTCAACGCGCCTGTCACTTCCCACGGGATTGTGGTCGCATCGATGACGCCTTTCGAAAGCGCTTCAGGGATGGCGGGAACCGGCATGCCCACAGAAGTTGCACCGAGTGTCTCAAGCATGGATGTCACAATCCGTGAGGCGCCCCGCGCTTTAACCCCTTGCAGGTCGGCAACAGACGTGATCGGTTCACTGGAATGAATGACACCGGGACCATGCACCCACGCTCCAAGAATTTTCACGTCCTTGAAATCTTCCTGCATGTGCTTTTCGTACATTTCCCAATATGCGCGGGAAGCGGCACCCGCATCCGTCATCATGAAGGGAAGTTCGAAAACTTCAGTCCGCGGGAAGCGTCCCGGCGTATATCCAACCACCGTCCAGACAATATCAGCGATGCCGTCGATTGCCTGATCCATCAGCTGTGGTGGTTTCCCGCCAAGTTGCATGGAGGGGAAGTGTTGAATTTCGATCTTCCCGCCGGAGGATTTTTCCACATTCTCAGCCCAAACATCGAGGATGAGTTTGGGAACGTTGGCCTGCTTTGGCAGGAACTGATGCATTTTCAAGGTAACCTCTGCGGCCATCGCAGCAGTGGTCATGGCAGAAATCGCGAGCGCTGTGGCGCCTGCCGTCAATAGGCTTCGAAAAGTTTTCATAGTACGTCTCCTCCGTATTTTTGTGATATCAGAATTAGTGATATGCATCGCAATTGCAACCGGAATCACTGCCTATCAACGCTGACGGATTTGCCTTTCAAAACGGAATTAGAACGCTCATGACCGCCACTGTCTTTCCTCCACATCCGCCAATGTCTATTCCAATCGTTCGAGAAGATGCTCGTTTCCCGGTCGCTCGTATTTTTTGCGTTGGTCGGAATTATGAAGCCCATGCGAAGGAAATGGGGGCTGAGGTTGATCGCGAAGCCCCGTTTTATTTTACGAAATCAGCACTCGCCATTTGTCAGTCGGGAGAGACCATAGAGTTTCCTCCCGGCACTGAAAATTTGCATCACGAAATGGAATTCGTCATCGCGATTGGAAGTCATGCTTTTGAGGTGGATCGCGAAAAAGCCCTCGATGCGGTTTATGGATTTGGCTGCGGATTGGACATGACGCGACGTGATTTGCAGAACAAAGCAAAGGAAGGCCGCAAACCGTGGGATACCGGTAAAGACTTTGAGAACTCCGCAGTTTTAGGGCCGCTGACGAAACGCAAAGACTTTGGATCAATTGAGTCGCAGCGCATCTGGCTGGAAGTGAGTGGTGAAGTCCGGCAGAACTCTGATTTGTCACAGATGATCTGGAAGGCAGACGAAATCATCGCCGACCTGTCCACGCTCTATCATCTGCGCCCCGGCGATATCATCATGACTGGCACACCGGAGGGCGTTAGCGCTGTTCAGCCCGGTGATACCTTAGAGGGCGGCATTGGCGGTCTAGAACCCGTCTCGTTAAGCTTGAAACCTTAAGTGCCTTTTGCGAAAGCCGGGATATCCTTAATCCCGATCTCTGAATCAGGATCAACACGGAAATCAATCATCCGAACAAACTTACTGCCGCTATCTATCTTAAGTCTTCGCCAGGCCACTGCCAGCGCAGCTTTTGGATAAACGGACAATCCATTGATGTCCTGCGAAAGATTTTGCATCCCGAACTTCCGGCGCAGAACGCCATTGGCATAGTTCACTGCATATTGCTTCCGCAAATCAGAAGTCCAATGTTCTGTGGTGACCGAAACATTCAGACTATCTTTGTTTTCCACGCGATGCGGACAGTTAAGCGGCCAATGAACACATTCACCCGCTTTCAAATCATAGACGGCAGCACCTTTATCAAAGTCACGCTCATAGGGAATTTCCTCTTCGGTCAAACCCAAAATCACTGATTCGAGGTCTTTCTGTTTCAAGAAAGGCGCGCGGTTCGGGTAGACATAGACGCGCTTCTCACCTTCCAGTTGCCACAGCGCCTGACCGGGCACATCGGCGTGGTAGAACACCTGCACCAATGGGGAAGAAATCAACACACCGAACTTTCGTTTGAATGTTGCAAACCCGGGGACTACCTCTTCGAACTCGTCAAAAATCCGATCGAGTACGTTTCTATATCGATCATCGACAGTCTCCAGACTTCGCAGGTTGAGCCACATGCGGCCCCGCTCGATCGCATCAATAACCTGCTTGCCGGTGAAATCGCCTTTTGTGCCCTCGCGCCAAACAGGATTTTCAGGGTCGTAACCCATGGTTGTAAGGTTGTATAACTCGTTAGGGTAACGGTCGATCATCTCAGCAAGTGCGTCTTTGGTGAAAAGACCGGTCTCGCTCATGCGATGATGGAGAAGCAAATTTTCCTTGCCATACATGTTGGCGTATTCAGGCTTCCAGTCACTGATGATGGTGCTGTTCATGTGTCCGACTCCCATATTTTCTCCAGTTGTCTCACACTTCGGTTTCAACCTGGTTAGTGAACGTGGAAAACGAAGCCTTTTAACAACTATTAAAATTGTAATGAATGTCTTGAAACACAGAAATTACAGCGTTTTAGGCGCTAGTCTTTTTCGAGGCGTTCAGATTTTTTCGAGCTGAGCAAATAGAAGGCGCGGTTAAACCAAATGCGGTTTGAAGCGGCCGTCTTATGATAAAATTGTTTCAGTTTTGGCTTCAAATGGGCCTTCCATACACGGCAATAAAGCTGCCCTTTGAGGGTGATTGGAATGTTCAATGAAACCAAAGACTGCGATGTGTTAGTCCAATAAGCTTTGTAATCGGAAGGGTCGCTCAAAAAATCAAAGCGCTTAAGACCAGCTTCTTTTGCCCAACGCTGAGCAAATTCCATCTGAACTTTTCCTGGCGAGTACGCTCTCCATTCCCAATCGATGGCACCCAAATATGAGTAATAGTCGCCATTCCATATCATTCCCATCTCAAGCCCAATCGGTTCACCATCAACCGAAAGACAGTGCATCACAGCTCCAGATACGATTTTTCCGTTTGCGGTTTCGGACGCCAGGTCCGCGAAATATCGAGCTGTTTCAATATCCGCAAGGACGCCAGCTCGACGACCGGTTTCCGCAAGCCAGACTTGTTTAAAATCAAGGCAGGTTTGGACAAGCTCTCGATATCGATCCGAGCCAGCAGCCACCACCTCATATTCCAGGGCTCCTTTTGATGCGAGTTTGTTACGGCGCTTGTTGCGTTCTTTGCGGGAATTCCTCGGCAGGCTTGCGTGGTATGCGTCCCAATCAGGGATTTCATGAAGATCAAGTATTGAAGCGTTTGGCTGAATTTTCTCTAGGTATCCGTATTCTCGGCTGATCTCGGCCAGCAGCGAGCCTTCGGGACAATTCATAATGGAAATTGCGTCGCCTTCGCTTGAAGCCAAAACGCGTTCAAAGACTTTTTTTGCGAGGTCGTAATCAACGTGAGTGTCATCATAGAGGAAGCCACTGTATTGGCCCAAGGGATCTGACATCGAAACAAGGACATTTGCCATCGCTTTCGAACGCACGGACGCCATTGGCCAGATCAAGACGATTTCATTTTTGGCGTCATCGGTTCGCAGAACAAACACACGCAAACCGTTTTGCCCCTGATCACAGAAGTTTCTTGCCCAGCCAAAACACCAGTCAAAGCTTTGAAAATATGAGAAAGGTCGATTGTGATGTGCGTGCAAGCTTGTCCAGTCACGCTTTATGTCCGCCATTTCCTGGAGGCTATCGACACATTGCAAATGATAGGTACCTCGCTCAGTGGCAATCACTTGGTACTCCGGAGAGTGACAGACACCGGAAAGGGTGCGCTCGGTCGAGCGCAACAAAACCTGACTGTTTTCAACCTGAGAGCCCATCGCCAGTGATCTTCCCCAAAACTGCCGAAATATTAGATGTGCAGGCTTAATCTAGTCTCACCATGCGGTCGTTTATGAATGTGATGGTTAGTAGACTGTTAAATCCGCCGTTCTCCACATGGCTTCTTGCGAGGATAACTCACCCGAAGCAAATGTTGACCAGAACCGGAATTTTGTGACACTCAACGGCTACGCAAGCCGGTTGTCTCTGATCGGACGAAATCAAAAAGTGATTGAGTGAGGAAACAAATGTCTGCTGTGAGTACTGCCATCCAAGGGAATATCGGCCTCGTCACCGTGGACAACCCTCCCGTAAATGCGCTTTCTCACGAGGTTCGACTTGGGCTGCAACGTGCATGTGAAGAATTCGATGCGAAACCAGATGTGAAAGCGGTACTTCTCGTGTGCGCCGGGCGGACTTTCATTGCTGGCGCAGATATTCGTGAATTTAATCAGCCTCCAAAGGAACCGCACTTGCCCGACGTGATTCAACGTATTGAGGCCGCCCGCAAACCCTGGATCGCGGTTGTGCATGGAACTGCTCTTGGCGGTGGCTGCGAAGTCACGCTTGGGTGTCATTACCGCCTAGCGGTTCCGACCGCGAAATTTGGCCTGCCGGAGGTTCATTTAGGGCTCATTCCAGGCGCTGGAGGGACTGTAAGATTGCCCCGTCTTATTGGCGTTGAAAGAGCAGTAAGCATGGTCACCTCGGGCAAGCCGATCAGCGCACAAGATGCGCTTTCTTTTGGTTTGATTGATGGCCTGATCGATGCAGATGATATGGAGAATTCTGCAATTGCGTTCGCAGAAAGTATTCTCTCGCACTCTTTACCAATTGCAGTGGCAAACCGGACCGTCACTGATGCTCCGGACGCTGATCAGCGACAGGCAATACTCGACGGCGTGGCTGCAAAAGCAAGAGGACAAACCTCTCCGGTCGAAGCAGCCAGCTCCGTTCTGGATAGCATCACTATGGAACCAAACGCTGCTTTCGCTCAAGAACGTGCCCGGTTTATAGCGCTCAAAGAAAGTGACCAGTCTGAGGCCTTGCGCCATGTGTTTTTTGCCGAACGACAAACTGCCAAGATACCTGAAATTGAAGGCGTTTCGCCGAAGCCGATCGATCACTGCGGCATTATCGGAGGCGGTACGATGGGAGCGGGTATCGCCTCCGCCATGCTACTTGCCGGCTTGCACGTAACGATGATTGAGCGTGATCAGGAGGCGGCTACGGCAGGTGCCAACCGTGTCCAAAAAACGCTAGAAGCAAGCCATTCACGTGGTTTGATTTCGCAGTCGAAGCTTGAAACACTCCTTCAAAACTTCAACGCATCAGATGACTACAACTTACTTGAAAGAGCGGATTTGGTGGTTGAGGCGGTTTTCGAAGACATGGATGTGAAGAAGGAGGTGTTCCAGAAATTGGAACAGTCCTGCAAGCCCGATGCAATCTTAGCCACGAACACTTCATATCTTGATGTGAATGAAATCGCGGCCTCCACATCAAATCCTTCGCGAGTGTTGGGCCTGCATTTCTTCTCTCCGGCACACATCATGAAATTGTTAGAAGTGATCAAAACGGACACAGTATCCAGCGACGTCTTGGCGACTGGTTTAGCACTTGCCAAACGGTTACGGAAAACACCTGTGCTATGCGGCGTTTGTGATGGCTTCATTGGCAACCGCATCCTCGCAAATTACCGCAAGCAATGTGATTACATGCTGGAGGATGGCGCTTCGCCGCAAGAGATTGATACTGCAATGCGGAATTTTGGAATGGCGATGGGGCCATTTGAAATGCAAGACATGGCAGGTCTCGATATCGGATGGGCCAATCGGAAACGGCTTGCGCCAACGCGCGACCCCAACGAACGCTATGTCCATATTGCCGATAAGATTTGCGAGTTGGGCCGCTTCGGCCAGAAAACAGGCGCCGGATGGTACCAATATCCGGATGGCACTAGACAAGGCATTCCCGACCCTGTCGTTGAAGAGATCATCGCTGACGAACGCAAAAAAGCCGGGATCGCACCACGCACCTATACGATGGCTGAAATTCAACGGCGCATACTTCAGGCAATGGTTGAAGAGGGCCAGAAGATACTCGATGAAGGAATTGCGCGTTCCGCCTCAGATATCGATATGGTGTTTATTCTGGGATACGGGTTTCCACGCTGGCGCGGTGGTCCGATGTTCGCGGGCGGCGTACGAGACTGACATTGGAACTAAGCGAGGCGGCTGCTTATTGCCACTACTGGTCAGCCTTCACCTTTTGTACCTGTTTCCCAAGCCCTTCGATCTCGAGCGTCATTACATCCCCATCTTTCAGGTAAACGGGGTCAGGCTTCTGCCCCATTCCTACTCCGGGCGGGGTTCCTGTGGAGATGATATCGCCAGGATGAAGTGTGAACAGGGATGAAAGATGCTCGATGATTTCAGCAATGGAAAAGATCATCGTTTTGGTGTTTCCGGTCTGCATTCTTGTACCGTTCAAATCCAATGTGAGATCCAGATTTTGCGGGTCTTTGACCTCGTCACGTGTCACGAGCCATGGGCCAATGGGGCCAAACGTGTCGCAGGATTTACCCTTGGTCCACTGACCACTGAGACCAGTTTGGAAACTTCGCTCTGAAACATCATTGCAAATACAGTAGCCCGCGACGAATTTCATCGCGTCTTCGCGCTTCACATATTTCGCTTTCCGTCCCATAACCACGCCAAGCTCGATTTCCCAATCGGTTGTCTCAGACCCGCGTGGCAAAACAATCGGATCGTTAGCCCCTGAAATCGCAGAATTGGCTTTCATGAACAAAATTGGATGCGCTGGTAGGTCCATGCCAGTTTCAGCCGCGTGGTCTGAATAGTTCAGACCGATACACATCATTTTGCCGATATTGCCCACACAGGGGCCGAAACGAGGCTTGCCCTGCACCAAAGGAAACTCAGTTTCTTTCATGCGCTTGAGTTTTGAAAGTTGAGACATCGTGGATTGCGTAATATCGCTGATATGAGCCGAAAGGTCCCGGACCTTTCCGGCACTATCGATCATGCCCGGTTTTTCTGCACCGCGTTTTCCATATCTCACAAGTTTCATGCGGCACCTGTCGGTTGTAGCGGTAAAGCCGGATCACTTGGACTTTCGAACCAGGCAATATCATGAGTAGAGGCTTCCCCAAAACTCTCGCCCTGGAGGAACGCTCGTTTCATAATCGACCATGATGTGAAAGGCATGAACCATAGGGGTAATGGATCATTCCAAGCGAAATTGACCTCGCGGGCTTTCCACATCACCTTTGCTTTTTCCACGGCGGAATCGCTGCTGAATACAGCACTCTGGACTTCTGTCAGACTTGGCCAGAACTGATACATGAACCGATCTGGTCTGACCCTCATTTGCATTGTTGTTTGCGGGTGCAGAATTGCCTCAGCAATACTGCTGCGATCCAGAAAATGGATACCGCTGGTGGCCCGTGGGTTACATTCGATTGCCGTTGGCTCTCCATTTTCATCATCCATCATATCGAATGCGATGAAGCCCGAATGGTTGGTTTCGCCCACGAATGTTTCAATCCAGCCTTCAATAGCCGTCTCCTGATCGAGGCGTTCAAATGCAACTGCAACGGAGCCTGAAAGAATTGCCGCACGATATACGACCGTGCCGATAACACGCCCCTCGTGACAGATGGAAAAGGTGGATTTCAACGGGCCGGGCATTTTTGCCTGCACAAGCATTTGCGGTAACCCGGCGGGGTTGGGTAAAGGACACGCTTTTTCATGTGCCGAAAAACCTTGCCCTGAACAGGTACAAGACGGCTTAAGAATATATGGCGAGCGCTCACTCAATTCCACCGCCTCTTTTGTCCCAAGAAGATGCGTTTCCGGGACGCTGAGCCCAAGCGAGTTCGCAAGGCGATTGAACCTGAATTTATCATGCAATTGACGCAAAGAGGCATGACCGACCGAATGGAACCTAGCGTCGCCTGGTAAGTCGTTTGCAATCAGGCTCGCGTGAAGCGCCTCTTCAGAAACAGGTACGATGTGCGAAATGTGCTCACGCTCCACCAACTCCTGCAGAAACTCAAGATAGGCTTGCTGATTCTCATTGGGGGAAGGCGTTTTGAAACACCTGTCCACGTATCGGGAAACGCGGCACAGATGCCATCCTGAAGGTTCCGCGATGATTACCCGACACCCCACTTTTGAAAAACTTTCCGCAAGATCAAGTGCCTTTGGCAATCGACCTAGCGTAAGAAGCACCGTTGGCTGAGCAGAGTTGGACATCAAGCAGCTTTTGTGGACGGGTCCCGATAAGTTTCAGAACGCGGACGAGAAAAACGACGCTTCACTTTCTGCTGGTGATAAATGATCAGCGCTATGCCAGTGAAGAGCGGAATTGCCCAGAGGATCGGGTTAAGCGCGACTGATGGCATGAGGCGAACAGCACCAAAAGCCAAAAACGCGGTGTAGACGGAGATGCCGGCGCCAACTAACGCTTTGATATGTTCGAGTTGCCAATCAAACGGACCCGGCTTTTGCTTGAACAAAAACCAACAGTTGGTCGCGACAGTCGCAAAGCCCACGAAGGAAATCGCAATCATCAAGACTTGCCCGATCAAGATGCCCTGAACGAGGCAATTCAAGGCAGTCACTGTCAGAAGAACCTGAAGTGTCACGTTACGCCATTCGAGATTACGGGCATGTTCGCGTTTGTTAACCGCTGCAAGCCAGCCGAACCACGCCAGATTGATGGTGAGGACCGCGAGGTACTGCATCATCCACCCGAAAATCCCGCGCACCAGTGCCGCGTCCCCATTCAATTCCGGTGCAGTATGCGTTTCTAAGGGCGCGAGCAGTGTGGTGGTTGAAATGCCGACCGCTAGAAACCCTGTCATCAACATACAATAGGTGAATATCCGTCCAAAACGGGCGTGAGCACCTCCCCCTTTTTGGCTCGCCACAGGAACCCAAAAAGCTACAAGGCCAATGGCACCGGAAACAATGTGGCACCAAACGAATATATGAAAAAGTTCAACGGTCATTTTAATTCCCGCAATAATCGCGATCCAAGTTTCCAATATACGCAGACGCTATGTCAATACTATGGACATTATATACTGTCTGAGTAAATTGACACTATGCTTGATAAAATTTCTTCCAGACCGCCTGAACTGTTTGTCCCGCCGCGGCCAAAATCGCTCACCACGTTTCCGGCGTTGATGCGTGCTGCGTTTACCGGTGATGGCAATCTGATTGAATTGCTGCCGCGCAGCGCATACCGGATGATGATTGGCAATCTGGGATATTCCCGGCGCTCGATTGTCATCATCAATGATGCCGATGCAATCCGCTCTATTCTCACAGACCCTAGCGACATTTATCCCAAAAATGACCTGATGGTGGGTGCGCTTGCTCCGCTTGTGGGCGAGTCTGTGTTTGTGTCCAGCGGTGACAAATGGCGGCGGCAGCGGGCCATGATCGCGCCTGCTTTCCATCACATGAAACTCTCCAAAGCGTTTCAGTCCATGGAAGCTGCGGTCGATGATTATGAAAAAGTCTTGGACAATCATTGCGAAACCAAGAATGCTTTCTCACTCGATCTGACCATGAGCCATCTCACCGCAGATGTGATTTGTCGAACGGTATTCTCCACACCGCTTGCGTCAAAGACAGCGCATGAGGTTTTTGATGCATTCTCCTTGTTTGAGCGAAGCGTTGCCCATGTGGAAATCAAACGGCTGATCGTTGAACCCGCTTGGAGCGAGATACCGCAAAAGCAGGAAGTGCTGGAAGCGTGTGAACAAATCCGCATGCACTTGGGTGAGCTGGTGGATAGCCACTTGAAACCCGGTGCATCCTATGATGACATTGCAACTGAGATTATAGACGCAAAAGACAGCGAGACGAATGAGGGGTTCACTCGGGAAGAACTCATTGATCAGCTAGGAGTGTTTTTTCTAGCTGGACACGAAACCACGGCAAGTGCCCTCACCTGGGCGTTTTATGTGCTTGCCACACGCCCGGACGTCGTTGCTCGCATGCGAGAAGAAGTGGAGCGGGTTTGCGAAGGCAACAACGTTGATTTCAGCCATATTCGCGCATTGGATTTTACGCGATCTGTCTTCAAAGAGGCCATGCGGCTATATCCGCCAATCACATTCATCCCGCGCGTCGCCGCTGAGAATACAGAAATCATGGGGAGAAAAGTCAAACGCGGCGCTATGGTAATGATCGCGCCATGGGTCGTGCACCGCCATGAAGCTTATTGGGGGAACCCTGACAGTTTTGATGCAGAGCGTTTCATGGCGCATCGCGAACATGAAATTAAGCCAAACACCTATATGCCATTTGGACTTGGTCCGCGCGTTTGTGTGGGTGCAAATTTTGCCACGATTGAAGCCACACTTATCCTCGCCCGCCTCGCGACCCGATACGACTTCACACTCGTGCCGGGACAAACAGTAAAACCGGTGGCGCGCCTTACCACACGGCCAAAAGAGCAAGTCATGATCACGGCAACGCGTCGGATATAACCAGCAACAAAAAAGCCGACCACATCCGGCCGGCTTTCTAAAATTTCAGATCAACAGATTTTAGTTTGTTGCGCTTTCTTCTGTTGTTTCGCCTTCAGCAGCAGGCTCCGCTTCTTCCGCTGCAGTCGAGAACGTTTTGATGTATGCGATCACATCAGCGCGCTCGTCTTCTTTCTTCAGCTTGAATGCCATTTTACTCTTGGCCTTCTTATCGTCCAAGGTGGTGCGAAGGAACTTACGCGGATCAGCAAGATATTCGAACATTGTTTCATCTGTCCAAACAAGCCCTGCTTCACCGGCAGCCATAAGGCTTTTGCCGTATTTGTAATCTTCGTATGTGCCTGCTTGGCGGCCGAACACGTCGTTAAGAACCGGACCGACTTTGTTCTTCGCTTCCGGGCCGACCATGTGGCAGCTAGCGCACTTTTTGAATACTTTTTCGCCTTTGGCGACATCGCCTGCTTCCATCGCCTGTACGGAAAAGACGGATGCTGAGATGAATCCGGCTACTGCTGCGGCCTTGATTAAAAGTTTGGACATATTTGGTTTTCCTCCGTTTGAACACGCTGTTGCGTGCTTCTTAAGCCGTAATACCTAATAACAAAATAAGGCAAAATGAGACAACATCAAGGTGCGTTTTGCCACCTCAAAAACAAATCTGCCAGATGAAAAATAAACGCCACTAGGAGTGAAACAGCCAGCCAAATCGGCGGCATTTCAGCTAAGGCGCAGCCAAGTGCCCCGGCAAATGCAGCCCCTGCCCCCAAAAAGCTGACAATGTGAGCCGGCGGAAGACCTGCACCACGCAAGCGCCACAAAAGGAGCAGCAAAACAGCCTCTACGGCAAGAAAACCGATCAAAAACCACGCGACCAGCGGCGTGGTAAGCAATTGCTGCAACACTGAACTCAGACCTTTGCGAAGCCAAGCAAGTGACCGAGGTCTTTGAAAAACACTCGGATATGGGCCATGGGTTCCTTTTTGACGAGCTCTTTATTCATGTAGCTCTCCCAGGTGAGGCGCTGCACGTCTTTGTCTTCACAGATTTTGACAAATTGCTCGCGTCGACGGTCACCGCCATACCAGAAGAATTGCAACAAACCCAAGACCCAGAAAACGCGGCCATGCAGTTTCATGAACTGCGTGCGAGCCGTTGCCAATTGTCTTGCGTCACCGGTTTCCAAAGTGGCGAGTGCCGCGTCTGCAGCCATTCGGCCACAAGCCATGGCGTAATAAATGCCTTCACCAGATGCGGGTGCGACGACACCAGCGGCATCTCCCGCTAACAGAATATCTTTGCCGTTGTCCCAGCGCTTTATCGGTTTCATGGGGATTGGCGCACCTTCATGGCGCAGCAGTTTCGCTTCTTGCATCCCTGCATCACTACGAAGAGCCGCCACAGCGCCTCTAAGAGAAAACCCTTTTTTGGCTGATCCCACACCAACGCTAGCAGTCTTTCCGTGCGGGAAAACCCAGGCATAAAAGTCAGGCGATAGTTTGCCTTGATAATACACATCGCACCGGGTTTCGTCATAAGCCGCGCCAGCACCGCGCTGCGGCGCTTCAATGATCTCGTGATAGGCAAAAACACACGGCGCCGGCTTCACTTTGGGAAGTCCCTGACGCAGAACCTTTGATCGCGCACCGTCAGCACCAATCAATAAATCGCAGCCCACTTCGATGAGCGTGTTTGTCTCCTTGCAACGATACTCAATTGACAAACGATCCGATGCATCCCGCTTCAAACGGATGAACTCGCCTTTGCGGCGTGTGGCGCCTGTCTTTTCAGCGCGATCGCGAAGCCATTCGTCAAAAACTTCCCGATCCACCATGCCCACAAAACCATTCTCAATGGGCATATCGACAGCTTTATTCTTGGGGGAAATCATTCGCGCAGAACGGATGCGGGCGCACAAAAGTTCATCGGGAAGATCAAAATCCTCGATAGCGCGAGGCGGTATGGCGCCACCACAGGGTTTTATGCGACCATCCTTGTCGAGCAGGAGGACATTCTTTCCTTGCGCTGCGAGATCTGTGGCAGCTGTGGCTCCAGACGGACCGCCGCCAACTACGATTACATCAAACTGTTCCATCTCATTGTGCTCCTGAGCGCAGGGTTGTTCATCGATCTCTTTCACCGCCCGGCACGCTATTCCGCGGGCTGCAAGCCGTTCGGTGATGATTGGTTGTCTTTTGCTGTGTCGTTCGCGTCCGCACCCAAGGCGTGGCTTGGCGCAACCTGCCAGGCAATGATCGCGGACAAGGCGAACAAGACTGCTTCTCCAAAAAAGACAGTGCTGTAAGCTAAAACCGGCTGCTCCAATACGGCCCGGGCAATATCAACCGCGACGGTTCCCAAGAAACCACCGAGGCCAAAAGCAATTGCTTGAGACGCACCCCACAGCCCCATGCGCGTACCTTCACGCTGCTCGGTTCCGGTATTAGCCAAACCCATCATTGAGCCGATCGCTGCCACCGCAAATGCGCCGTTTGCTAACCCAAGGAAAAACACGTTGGCCCGCAATGGCCATGTATCCGCATAATGCCCTGAAATCGATAGGCCGATGAATGCCAGCGCAGACGCCAAACAACCGCCCACAGCCCAGAAACGCATGGAGCCGAACCGCCTGCCACCAACTGCGCTTCCGGCGATAGCAACCATGATCATGCCCGCCATCACGCCGCCGTTTTGGACACCAGCAAGTTTGGTGGATTCGCCGGGTGTCATGCCAAACACCAAGCCGGCGAAAGGTTCAAGAATGAGATCCTGTGCGCTGTAAGCAAGCATTGAGACGAAAACGAAAATCGTGAATTGCCGGGCTTTTGGCTCTGCCCACACCTCTTTGAACACTTCAGCAAACTTTGGTTTTTCCGTGGATTGTTCTTTGCTCGAATGCTGTTCAGGCAGTTGCCTCCTACCCTCGATACCCCAGACTGCCAACAGCGCCACAGTGAACGCTATTACCGAAACGCCGGCGGAGACTGCAACCAGCCGTGCGGGAGAATAAGGGTCGAGAAGCGTTCCGGCAGTGATTGCAGTGATGACGAACCCTGCGATCATCATGATCCAGACAATGGAAGCTGCAGCAGGCCTTCGGGATGCAGCGACCCGGGTCGCCAGCAAAGTTAGTAGAGAGGTGCCCGATGCACCAACACCGAGGCCAATCAACAGGAATGCAATGATTGAAACAATCAGCCCTACATAAAACTGCGATGCCATGAGCGCGGTACCAACTGCAGCCAGCAATCCGCCCAAAGCCAGAACGGCCATGCCGCCAACGATCCAAGGCGCGCGTCTACCTCCCACATCTGATCCGTAACCCCAACGGGGCCGTGTCATCTGAATGGCATAGTGGAACCCCACCAATGCGCCAGGCAATATGGCTGGCAGCGCGTATTCCACTACCATCACGCGGTTAAGGGTTGAGGTAGTAAGAACGACAATCGCACCCAGTGCCGTTTGCACAAGGCCCAATCGAATAATACCAAACCAGCTAAGCGCAGTGACCGCAGCGTTTTCCGCGCTTAGGTTTTCGACTTGCGGTGAGTTCTTGTGAGCCATCACGATACACTCGCAATCACGCTACCCACACCAAAGGCACTCACCAACATGCCGAGAACGTAAAAACTGGTTCCGGTCGCGTTATAGAGAGCCGCTTTTTGTTTTGGTGCTTCAAGCAGTTCTTTTCGATTACCCAAGAACTTCAACATACAAAAGACCTGGGCGGCGAGGAGAAGCGAAACTCCAAGAGCGAATAAAGGCAGGTCCCAAAGTGTCAAAAGTGCGATCACTATCACCTGCGGCACAGCCATCACGACACTTGCCACGAGGGCTGCATTGCGCACGCCCAACTGAACAGGGAGTGTCCGCACGCCCATTTCCCGATCGCCCTGAATGGCTTTGAAATCATTGAGCGTCATGATGCCGTGGGCACCGATGCTGTACAAAACCGCCAGCGCTACAATTCGCACATCAGGCATGGTCTTGAGCAAAATCGCTGCGCCAGTAAACCATGCGAGACCTTCATAGGAAAAACCAACGGCCGCATTTCCCCACCAGCCATTGAGTTTCAATCGGAATGGTGGAGCGCTGTAAGCCCAGGCCATGATTAGCCCAAGCACCGTCGCAGCCATGACCCATCCACCAAACAACGAAGCCCAGGCAAGGGAAAGCGCCGACCAAAGTGCTGCAATGTATAAACCCCACCGGCCCGGAACACGGCCGGATGGAATAGGCCGACCAGGCTCATTGATCGCATCCACGTGGCGGTCATGCCAGTCGTTGATTGCCTGGCTCATCGCACACACTAACGGGCCCGAAAGAACGATACCTCCAAGCACAAGCCAGATATTTTCTGATAACGGAACGCCACTTGAGACTGCTCCGCACATGAAAGCCCACATCGGTGGAAACCATGTGATCGGCTTCAGCAGTTCCAAGGCCGCTGACGGAGATGGAAACCGCCGGGCAACATGCAGATTTTTCTTGGTTTCCGAGACAGCAATGGACATGGCAAAAAGTTACGAGCCCAAAACCAGTTTGTCAATTTTATTTGACACTTCCTATGTAACTTTAAAACGACATAAAAGCTGAGAAAACCTAGTCTTCGTCCTTTTTGCGATCTTTACCAAGCTTTGAGTAAAGACTCTGGCGACTCACTCCCAGCATCTGGGCAGCAGACGCCCGATTATTTTGGGTGAGTTCAAGCGCAGTCTCGATGCATAATTGCTCGATCATTTCCGTGGTCTCTTTCACAATGTCCCGGAGAGACATGTGACCCACGAGGTTGGCAATCTGTTCGTTGGAGCGTGAGATGTTTTCATGCTCAATCTCCGAACCCATGACGAGATTATTTGTGGGACGCAGTGCAAAGCCCATGACGGTAACGTCATCAAATTCGAACTGACAGGCTGCGATCTCCACGTTCACAGGCTGGCCGAAATGGGTTTTGATGGAGGTGGCGAAACGACGGACAACGTTGTGTTCACGTACGTTTGCCAAAAGAACATTGCAATCCACGTTCGGTCGCTCAAAAAACGTATCGAACTTCATGCCTTCCACTTGGCTGACATTTGGCACATTGACCATATCGCAAAATGAAGGATTGGCCGTGAGTACATTTCGGTCAGCATCCGTTACCACAAATGCATCCGGCATTTGCCGGATCAACCCAAGTACTTTCCGCTCAATGCGATCACTCAATTCCGGTGTCGCACCTTCCTCAGCCTGGAAATGTACAACTAGAAGAGACTTTCCATCCTGTGGGAAATGCGAAACGCCCACATTCAAAACTTCGCCGGTTTCCATCTCCATTTCGGTTTCGCTCGCCTCAGAGGTGGCGATCGCCGATAGGAAGAACTTGTGAATAACCGCTTCGTCCGCGCTACCAAAGACAGTTAGCACCTTTTTGCCCACCAGCTTTTGAGGAGACACACTGAGCAAACGTCCCGCTGCAGCATTGGCGTCCACAATTTTCAAGCTTTCCGCATCCACGACCAGTTGGGGTGATTTACTGAGCTGGAAAACAGCTCGATACTGGTTCTCGTTGTTTCTAAGGCGCGCAACCTCTCGCTCCATGGAGAGCTGAGAACTCATCAATCTGCGCTGGAGCGAAGCGATGCGTGAAATATCGCTACCGAACAAAAGAACATGATCGTCGTCAAGATTTACACCCTCATAGGAAATGGGAGCGTCGTCACCGTCAACCATCGTATGGTTGATTTCTCTGGGTTTTAAACTGTTGCCTTTCCTTGCTTCTTCGAGCAATTCGGCGACCTTGCCTTCACTTTCAGTGGTGACAAGTTCGAGGATCTTCCGCCCAACCCAACCTCTACCGCCCGCGGAAAAAATATTAGGGGACTTGAAGCTTGCATCGCAAATCTTGCCATCGCGATCGATGAGAAGAACCACATCGGATGCCATTGCTAGCGCTCTGCCAATGGCTGCTGCGCCAATGCCATCAAAGTGCTGATCAACCTTGGCAAAGGTCATCTCTGACGAATTACCTGTACGATCATCCAAAACAAATATTCCTTAGTATTTCAAACAGACACGCTAAGCGGGATCCCTCAACACCGCAAAATTAAATATCTGCCTTTTCTTGTTCCGATTCTTGAATTGGGTGCAAATGGCAAATTATTGCAGCAGTCTCAAGTGCTTCTTGTGCAGTGATGCAAACGCCATCCACGTCAAGGCTGTCTGCCAATGCTCTGTTTGCCACAAATGGCGCCCCCCCAACCATTATGCGCATATCGCCATTTTGAGAGTTCGAACGCATCTTTCTGATGATCGATTTACACCGCGAAAGGTCTTCCCGGCACGACACAGAGATCCCAACGGCGTCAAACCCAATGGATGAAACTTTGCCAAGCAATTCGGTTTCGGAATTGCCAAAACAGGAATGTGTAGCCCAACCACTATTTCTGAAAAACACTTCGAGGACAGACAACCCGAACACATGCGTATCTCCGGGCATGGCACTCAACAAAATTGAACGATGCTCCGGAATTTGAAACAGTTCATGGCGCAATTCGTCGTCCAACGTCTTCAGCAGACAATGGAGGCTAGAGACGCCAAGTCCCACATCCCCAAAACTTGCCGTATCATCAAGCCATGCGTCACCAAGATAGCGAGCCGTATCTGTGAGCAGGCCCAGCACCAGTTCACTTGCGGTGAAGCCATCTTCAATTTTTTGGGCAAGATAAATTTTCGCCCCATCAAGGTCCCCATCAACCAGACCGGAGGCAAAGGCCGCGATGTCCTCTTTGCCGAAATGATACTGGGTGGCAGAACTCATGACCGCTGAAGGATTTAAGCCCTGCAATGCGCTTGTCCGCAGAAGACCGGGCACGATCCTGCGATGCAGAATTTCTGCAATCTCCTCTCCAAGAGGCGGTGGACCTCCCATGAAAATCATTTCCGACTCCCGTTTCGGATTGTGATCTGCCCAAATGTTTCGGAGCCTGTCCATGCTCCAAAAATGATACGCACACCTTATACTATGTTGTCTAAAAAATCTTACGTCAACTTTTCTTGACTTTTATTCCAATCGAACGTTACATTTTAATTGTCAAAAGATTTTGACACTTGCTCATTTGGAGGGTCCTGTGCCCGCATATATCGCCAGTAAAGAAACCAAAGGACCAGCGCCTCGTGGCGAGTTGTATACGCCTGAGCAAAAGGCTATTCGTGACGCCTCCGGCTGGACGGTTGTCCAAGGCATTTTGGCACCGCTGCAGTTCGTGGTTTTTCTCATTTCATTGGGGCTGGTTATCCGCACTTTGATTACGGGTGCTGGCTATGAGATCGCCACGGCCTCGATACTGATCAAGACGTTGATTTTATACATCATTATGGTGACGGGGGCGATCTGGGAGAAAGTTGTTTTTGGCAAATATCTGTTTGCAGATGCCTTCTTTTGGGAGGATGTCTTTTCCATGCTTGTCATGGCGCTGCACACTGCATATGTGGCAGCACTTTTCTCAGGCGTTTTGGGCCAAGAATCACTCCTGATTTTGGCCCTCGCAGCCTACGCAGCCTATGTCATTAATGCTGTACAGTTTGTGCTGAAACTGCGTGCCGCAAGGCTGCAAACCGCATCAGAAAAAAAGTCAAAAAAACTGTTCAAGGTTTCGAATTTCGCGGAAAAAACGCCGAATCCCCCAACAAAATCTGAGAATTTTCTCAAAGGCAGCACCGCCACATGACCGATTCTTCCACACAAAGAGACATCGCAAATGTGGCTGGCTGCAGTGCCAGACCGGTTTTGCATGAGCGCGGCCAGCATGAGGTTTTCTGTGGCCTGACCGGCATCATGTGGCTGCACCGCAAAATTCAAGATGCGTTTTTTCTCATCGTCGGATCGCGAACCTGCGCGCATCTGATGCAATCCGCTGCGGGTGTCATGATTTTTGCCGAACCGCGGTTTGGCACGGCGATCATGGAAGAAAAAGATCTCGCCGGCCTCGCCGACATGCATGACGAACTGGATGAGGTGGTGGAGAAGCTGTTAAGTCGCCGCCCTGAAATCCGGCTTCTGTTCCTTGTAGGCTCTTGCCCATCGGAAGTGATCAAACTTGATCTCGGACGGGCAGCGGAGCGGCTTTCACAGAAGCACAACCCCGATGTTCGCATTCTGAATTATACCGGTAGCGGGATCGAAACCACTTTCACTCAGGGGGAAGACACGTGTCTTGCTTCGATTGTGCCCACCCTTCCACCGGAGCCTGAAGGCGCGCCGGAAAGTCTTATGGTGGTGGGTGCACTCTCCGATGTGGTGGAAGACCAGTTCAGTAGGCTGTTTGCTGAAATGGGGATCGGTCATGTCCGTTTCTTCCCGGCAAGGCTTGCCGATGACATGCCTCCTGTCGGAGACAATACACGCTTTCTTCTGGCCCAACCTTTCCTCACAGAGACTATGAGAGCGTTGGAAGCGCGGGGTGCGACACATCTTGCAGCCCCCTTCCCCTTAGGTGCGGAAGGAACCACTGCTTGGCTGAAAGCAGCCGCTGATTTGTTTGACGTGCCGCAATCGGTTTTTGAAGCTGCCACTTTGAGGCCAAGAGAACGCGCGATGCGGGCCGTTGCGCAGCATCACGATAAACTCTGTGGAAAATCGGTTTTCTTCTTTCCCGATTCTCAATTGGAGGTCTCGCTTGCCCGTTTCCTGGGCGATGAATTGGGCATGGTCGCGCTTGAAGTGGGCACGCCGTATTTGAACAAGCGCATCCTTCAAGATGACCTACAGGCGCTGCCCGAACACGTGCGAATTTCTGAAGGCCAGGACGTCGACAAACAGTTGGACCGGTGCCGCGAAGAAAAGCCTGACATCGTTGTATGCGGCTTGGGCCTCGCAAATCCATTGGAAGTGGAGGGCATCACCACGAAATGGTCCATCGAACTCGTTTTCACGCCCATTCAAGGGTATGAGCAGGCCGGAGATTTGGCGGAGCTTTTTGCCCGCCCTTTGAACCGCCGCACGAGATTGGCGGTGTGACATGCAATTGACCGTCTGGACATATGAAGGCCCACCCCATGTCGGCGCGATGCGCGTGGCAACGGGCATGACCGACCTTCACTATGTGCTGCATGCACCTCAAGGCGATACCTATGCCGACCTGCTCTTCACAATGATTGAGCGTCGGAAGAAACGCCCGCCCGTAACGTTCACCACGTTTCAGGCGCGTGACCTCGGAGGCGATACAAGCCAGTTGTTCATGGATGCAGCCCGAGACGCCCAAGCGCGTTTCGAACCCGCTGCCATGATTGTCGGCGCGTCATGTACTGGTGAACTTATCCAAGATGATCCTGGTGGCCTTGCCAAGACGTTGGGTTTGCCGATCCCGGTTATCCCGCTTGAACTGCCATCCTATTCAAAAAAGGAAAACTGGGGCGCATCGGAAACCTTCTATCAACTCGTCCGCACGCTCGCTCCGCAAGGCCCGGAAAAACAGGAAGCCGACAAAGCCAGCTGCAACATTATTGGCCCCACGGGCCTTGGTTTCCGGCATCGCGATGATGTCCGTGAAATCGTCACGCTGCTTGAGGCATTTGGTGTGGGTGTCAATGTGGTGGCACCACTGGATGCCAGTGTACGAGAGCTTTTGCTACTCAAGCAGGCAGACTTCAACATCTGCCTCTACCCCGAAACTGGCCTGACCGCATGCCAGTGGATGAAGCGACAGTTCAAACAGCCTTTCACCAAAACTGTACCGATTGGCGTTGGTGCAACGAAGGGCTTTTTACGCGAAGTTGCTGATCTGGCGGGTATTTCTGCGGACAACTGCGATGCTTTTTTAGAAGCATACGAAAGCCGTCTGCCCTGGTATTCCCGCTCAATTGACTCGACCTATCTGACCGGAAAACGCGTTTTTGTATTCGGCGATGCAACCCATGCCATGGCGATCGCCCGCGTTGCCAAGGAAGAAATGGGCTTTGAAGTCGTTGGTCTTGGCACTTACTCACGGGAGTTCGCACGCGATATCCGTGAGTTCGGCCAAACCATCGGAATTGAAGCAATGGTCACCGATGACTACCTGGAAGTGGAAGAGGCAATCGAGCTTCTGCAACCGGAATTGGTACTCGGCACACAGATGGAGCGCCACATTGCCAAACGTCTCGGCATGCCATGTGCGGTTATTTCCTCTCCAGTGCATGTGCAGGATTTCCCGGCGAGATATTCGCCTCAGATGGGCTTCGAAGGTGCAAACGTTTTGTTTGATACGCTTGTGCATCCCCTGACCATGGGTTTGGAAGAGCATCTTCTGCACATGTTCCGCGACGATTTTGAATTCAACGATGAGGCAGGCCCATCGCATCTGGGGCACAGCGCGAAGCAGCCCGAAAAAGACGAGGCGGCTCAACAGAGTTCCACTGAAGCAAAGCGAGCCATCGAACTTGCTGATCTGCGTTGGAATGTCGATGCTGAACAGGAGTTGAAGAAGATACCGTTTTTCGTGCGCGGCAAAGCACGGCGCAACACCGAGAAATTCGCCCTCGAAAGAGGCCTCGCCCAAATCTCACTGGAGACGCTTTATGAAGCAAAATCTCACTTCAGTAGATAGCGGCGCCACCGATATCAATGTTGTCCTGATCACCCTCGACAACAATTTGAGCGCGGCAGTTGCGGATGCGCAGAAACTTCTCTCTCCTGAGATGCCCGGGTTAAATCTCACCGTGCACGCGGCCACAGACTGGCATGAAAACACTGCCAAACTTCAAGCTTGCAAGGAAGACATAGCGAAAGGTGATATCATTGTTGCTTCCATGCTTTTCGTCGAAGAGCATGTGAAAGCCATTTCGGATGATTTGGCTGCGCGGCGTGACCACTGTGACGCCATGGTCTGCTGCATGTCCGCCGGCGAAATCATGAAAAACACCTCCATGGGTAATTTCAAGATGGATGGTGAGCAGAAGGGGCCTCTGGCACTTCTCAGAAGACTACGTGGCGGTGGCAAGAAACAACAAGACGGGAAAACTGCTGGCGAACGCCAAATGAGAATGCTGAAGCGTTTGCCGAAGCTTCTGAAATATATTCCCGGTACTGCCCAAGACCTGCGCAATTATTTTCTGACGCTGCAATACCGCCTGTCCGCGAGCCAAGACAACATCGCCAACATGGTACGCTTGCTTGTCGATAAATACGCTGATGGCGAACGTATCGCACTGAAAGGGAAAACTCCGGCCAACGACCCGGTAGAATATCCGGAAACCGGCATTTATCACCCAAGCATCAAGGGCCGTGTTTCCGCTGATATCAATGACCTTCCATGGGTGGAAAACGCTAAAGGCACGGTCGGATTGCTACTGCTGCGGTCGTACATTCTGTCTGGTGATACGGCGCACTACAATCAGGTGATTGAGGCCTACACCAAACGCGGGATCAACGTGGTTCCATGTTTTTGTAATGGTCTCGATAACAGGCCCGCGATTGACCGCTTCCTTTCAGGTGGCAAGACCGGGGTGCAAATCGATGCACTTGTTTCCCTGACGGGGTTTTCCCTTGTTGGCGGGCCTGCTTACAGCGATGCGGAAGCCGCCGCAGAAGCCCTCGAAAAACTGGACGTTCCGTACATTGCCGCTCACGTAACTGAGTTTCAAACGCTTGAAACATGGGAAAAATCGGACACCGGACTGATGCCCATTGAAACGACCATTATGGTTGCCATTCCCGAGCTTGATGGAGCGATCGGTTCGCAAGTGTTTGGCGGTCGTCTGGAAGCAACCGACAACGCGCCGCGCACCTGTAATTGTTCCCGAAATTTTGGCACTTGCCCGAGTGGCTTAAGCTGCATGCATGCGCATGATGAGCGGGTTGAGATGATGGTTTCCAGAACCACGAAACTCATTGAACTCCGCCGTAAAAAGCGTTCGGAACGCCGGATCGCGCTTACCCTATTCAACTTCCCACCCAACGCAGGAAACCTTGGCACAGCTGCTTTCCTCTCGGTGTTTGAGTCTCTTCATTCAACGCTTAAGCGAATGAAAGCGGAAGGCTACACCGTCGGCGATCTGCCAGACACGTGTGACGAACTCCGTGCATCGGTGCTCGAAGGGAACGCGGCTCAACACGGTGCGCTTGCCAATGTGCATGAGATGATACCAGCCGATGACCAAGTGCGGCGTGAGCCTCACCTTGCCCAAATCGAAGAGGCGTGGGGGCCGGCACCGGGGCGTGACTTTACCGACGGAAGTTCGATCTTCGTGTTGGGAAAACAGTTTGGCAATATCCTTGTGAATGTGCAGCCCGGCTTTGGCTATGAAGGCGACCCGATGCGCCTGTTGTTTGAAAAGAGCTTTGCGCCAACACACGCGTTCTCAGCATTTTATCGGTATTTGCGAGAAGACTATAAAGCTGACGCGGTGCTGCACTTTGGCACCCATGGCGCGCTTGAATTCATGCCCGGAAAACAAACGGGAATGAGTGCTGCGTGCTGGCCGGACCGCCTTATTCAGGACCTGCCCAATTTCTATCTCTACGCTGCCAACAACCCATCGGAAGGTACTATTGCCAAGCGCCGCTCTGCAGCAACACTCATTTCCTATCTGACCCCGCCTGTGGCTCATGCCGGGCTCTATAAAGGTCTGACCGAACTCAAATCATCTCTCACGAGGCTCAACACCACGCCGATTGAACACGCTTCCGAACGAGAAGATATCGCCTCCATCATCCGGGTTCAGGCTGAACAACTCGATCTCGTTCTGGCAGATGACGAAACACCGATTGATGATTTGGCAAAATCGCTTTCTGATGCCGTTCTAGAGATGGAATATTCGCTCATTCCAGAAGGCTTGCACGTGATCGGTTCCGGCATGGAAGAAACCGAGCGGGCGATGTTCCTCGAATTAATGGGGGCAGAAAAAGAAAACATATCCCTGGACGCCGATGACATCGCAATGATTGCGTCAGGACAGACGCCGACGGCGAAATCGGTTGAGGAAAGCA
The DNA here is from genome assembly GCA_963922635.1 of uncultured Hyphomicrobiales bacterium. Lineage (GTDB taxonomy): Bacteria > Pseudomonadota > Alphaproteobacteria > Rhizobiales > Rhizobiaceae > JAALLB01. Next base: position 28,540 of record CAWUJX010000015.1, read on the forward strand.
AGTGGATTGAGCACCTGTTGGATACCAATGCAAAGCTTGCTGAAAACCAGGAAATGAAGGGGCTTATTCACGCCCTTGACGGCAAGTTTGTTCCACCTTCCCCATCGGGTGATCTGATCCGAACACCGACCATGCTGCCCACAGGCCGGAATATTCATGGGTTCGATCCGTTTCGAATTCCGAGCCACTTTGCCGTCCGCGATGGCGCGATGCAGGCTGCACGCATTCTGGATCGTCACCTGGAAACCGAGAATGCATTGCCGGAAACCATCGCTGTGGTGTTGTGGGGCGCAGACAATTTGAAATCCGAAGGCGGGCCGATTGCCCAAGCCTTGTCGCTGATGGGTGCGCGTCCGCGCCTTGATTCCTACGGACGGGTAACAGGAGCAGAACTTATTCCTCTTGAGGAGCTTAAACGCCCACGCATCGATGTGGTGATGACGCTATCCGGCATCTTCCGCGATTTACTTCCCATACAATCCAAGATGCTGGCTGAGGCAAGCTACCTCGCTGCAGTAGCGGACGAGCCACTTGATCAGAATTTCATTCGCAAACATGCCCTCGCCTATGCGCAAGCAGAAGGTTGCGATTTGGAACAAGCGGCATATCGGGTCTTCTCCAATGCGGAAGGCGCATATGGATCGAATGTGAATTTCCTGATCGCGTCTTCCGCGTGGACGTCTGATGATGAGATTGCAGACACTTACACAAACCGAAAATGCTTTGCGATTTCGCGCAACGGAAAAACCGAGAAACATCCTGAACTGATGGAAAAGGTTCTCGGCGATGTGGAACTCGCCTACCAAAATCTCGATTCCATCGAACTCGGCATCACCACGATCGACCACTATTTTGACACGCTCGGCGGCATTTCGAAGGTGGCGAAGAAAGTCAGAGGCACTGACATTTCGGTTTATATTTCGGACCAAACACAGGGCGAAGGCAAAGTCCGGACCTTGGGCGAGCAGGTAAATCTGGAAACCCGCACGCGGTCGCTCAACCCGAAATGGTTCGAAGGCATGCTCAAGCACGGCGCGGAAGGCGTTCGTCAGATCGAAGCTCAGGTCACCAACACCATGGGCTGGTCAGCCACAACCGGCAAAGTCTCACCCTGGGTCTATCAACGCCTAAGCGAGGTCTATGTGCTCGACAAGAAGATGCGAGACCGGCTGGCAGACCTCAATCCACACGCATCATCGCGGATGATCAATCGGCTGATTGAAGCAAGCCAGCGAGAATTTTGGGAGCCGGACGAGGAAACACTCAACGCTTTGCAAAGTGCAAGTGAGGAGTTGGAGGACCGTCTCGAAGGAATCTTCCCGGAGGAGAATGAAAAATGAATATTGTAGGCCCGAACTCACACTTCAAAAACAAAAAGCGCCCTTTGCCGCCGGGTTTAGATGGTGAAGGCTCTGTGCAGGTTCAGCTCGACCCGCAAATGGACATCGGGCAGGCAAAAGTGTTCGCCATTTACGGCAAGGGCGGGATCGGAAAATCCACCACGTCCTCGAACCTTTCCGCTGCGTTCTCCAAACTCGGCAAACGGGTCCTGCAGATCGGTTGCGATCCAAAGCACGATTCAACATTTACGCTGACAAAGAGCCTGGTCCCCACCGTCATAGATGCACTGGAACAGGTGAACTTCCACTCCGAAGAATTACGCACCGAAGACTTTGTCTATGAAGGCTATAACGGCGTCATGTGCGTGGAAGCCGGCGGCCCCCCTGCGGGAACAGGCTGCGGCGGATATGTGGTTGGGCAGACCGTCAAACTTCTGAAAGAACACCACTTGCTGGAAGATACCGATGTCGTGATCTTTGACGTACTCGGTGATGTGGTTTGTGGCGGGTTTGCTTCGCCCCTGCAGCATGCCGAGCGTGCGCTTGTTGTAACAGCAAATGACTTCGATTCCATCTTTGCGATGAACCGGATCATTGCTGCAATTGGCGCCAAGTCAAAGAATTATGAGGTTCGGGTTGGCGGGGTTATCGCAAACCGTTCGAAAGCCACCGATGAGATTGATCGCTTTAATGAAACCGTCGGTATGGAACGGGTCGCCCATTTCCCCGACCTTGATGTGATCCGGCGTTCGCGTCTTAAAAAGTCAACGCTTTTCGAGATGGAAGAGTCGCCGGAGTTAACCGCCGTTCAAAACGAATATTTGCGGCTTGCCGAAACCCTGTGGGAGGGCCGCGACCCATTTGCGCCCACTCCAATGAAAGACCGGGAAATCTTTGATTTCCTCGGTTTCGACTAGGGGGCTCGCATGAACGACATTTCATTTGAAACACGCAAAAGCGAATTGAAGACTTACTTTGACCGTACGGCCAAGGACAAATGGGTGGCGCTTACATCGAACTCTCCGGTGTCCCGCATACGCGAAACCGTTCGGGCTGGGCGCGAGGAAACCCGCAATACGCTTTTGAGCTGGATGCCGGAAGACTTGCGCGGAGCAAGAATCCTTGATGCAGGCTGCGGGACCGGCATGCTTTCAATTGAAGCTGCAAAACGTGGTGCCAAAGTCGTTGCGATCGACATCTCGCCACAACTGGTGAACGAAGCAGCCTTGCGTTTGCCTGCGGACGTGCCAGCAGGTGCTATTGAGTTCAAGTCAGGTGACATGTCGGATCCGCAACTGGGTGCATTTGACTATGTGATCGCAATGGACTCGTTCATCCACTACCCACTACCGAGCATCATCAAACTGATTGAGGGATTTGCACCGCGCACCCGCGAAGCAGTCCTTTTCACGTTTGCACCAAAAACGCCCGCTTTGACGCTGATGAAAGCAGCAGGAAAATTTTTCCCGCGCAATGACCGATCACCGGCAATCGAACCGGTTTCTCAGAAGGCATTGTTTGCTGCGATCGAAAACAGTCTTGCCACGCATTTCGGCTTTCAGATTAACCGATCACACTTCGTTTCAACCGCGTTTTACAAGTCTCAATCATTGGAGCTGTGCAACAAATGAGCAGACGTCCGATGACAGCACTGGATTTTTGGAAAGGAGTGGGAACACGGTTCCTGCCCTTTGCCGATGCTGCATCAGATCAATTGCCGTTGGGTCGTTTGTTACGTCTGTCATTATTCCAGTTCTCTGTGGGCATGGCGGCTGTTCTTATGACGGGCACGCTTAACCGCGTCATGATCTTGGAACTGGGTGTTCCCGCATCGCTCGTTGCTGTCATGGTGGCGTTACCGTTTTTGTTTGCCCCTGCGCGTGCTCTCATCGGGTACAAGTCTGACACTCATAAGTCGCTTCTTGGTTGGAGGCGTGTGCCTTACATCTGGTTCGGAACGCTCACCCAGTTTGGCGGATTGGCCATCATGCCGTTTGCCCTTCTGCTTTTGCACTCGCAGATGCAGGGACCTGAGTGGGTGGGACCGGTTTCCGCCGCTGCATCTTTTATATTTACCGGCATCGGCATTCACATGGTGCAAACGGCCGGATTGGCACTTGCCACTGATATTGCGCCGGAAGACAAACGTCCGCGTGTGGTTGCTCTTGTTTATGCGATGCTTCTCGTGGGCATGTTTGTCAGTGCAATTGTCTTCAGTTATATCCTCGCAGATTTCACCCCCATCCGGTTGATCCAGGTGATCCAGGGTGCCGCTGCTGCGACCATGGTTTTGAATGTGATTGCCCTGTGGAAACAGGAAGCAAGGAACCCGGCCCAAACGTCACCGGAAATCGCTCGGCCGCAGTTTCATCAGGCTTGGACCGAATACCGCAAAGATCCGCGCAGCATGCGCCTCTTGGTTGCTGTGGGTCTCGGAACAATTGGGTTCTCAATGCAGGACGTTCTATTGGAACCCTATGGCGGGGAAATTCTTGGGCTTTCAGTCAGCCAGACAACGTTGCTGAATGCGGTCTTTGCCGGTGGAACGATGCTTGGCTTTGTTCTTGCTGCCCGTTGGTTGAACAAAGGAATGGACCCGCATCGCCTCGCTGCTTTCGGCACACTTATTGGTGTCGCGGCTTTTTCCGCGGTGATATTCGCCGCACCCTTCAAGTCAGCAATGCTGTTCCGGGTGGGCACGGCACTCATCGGCATGGGGGGTGGCATGTTCGCTGTGGGAACGCTGACTGCATGCATGGACCTTGCGGCACGTTCCGGTTCAGGGCTTGTGCTTGGCGCTTGGGGCGCAGTGCAGGCTTGCGCCATCGGTCTTGGCCTGGCCAGCGGTGGGATTATTCGCGATTTCACAGGTTCCCTCGCCCAATCCGGCTTCTTCGGATACGCGTTTTCAGACAACGCATTGGGCTATTCCATCGTTTATCATCTTGAGATCGGTTTTTTGTTCGCCGCTCTCATCGCAATCGGTCCAATTGTTCGGCGCAATATCGTCGACGGGGATCAAACATCAACTCAAACTGGAAAGAAAATCGGATTGGCCGAATTGCCCGGCTGATCCGATCAAACTTGGAGAAAACAAATGGTAGAAATTGTTGGATATATCGATGTAGCCCAGGTCGTGCTGTATGCATTCTGGGCCTTCTTTGCCGGGCTAATATGGTACCTTCAGGCTGAAAGTCGCCGCGAGGGCTATCCGCTCGAAAGCGATGTGAAAGGCGAATACAATAAGGATGCGTTTATATCGCTTCCCACACCTAAGACATTCCGCCTACCCCACGGTAAAGGTACCCGCACGTACCCCAATCCCGAAAACCGCGATACACGCCCGATCAAGGCAAAGCGTGCGAGCCCGGTGGCGGGATCAGCGCTGGTGCCAACCGGCAACCCTCTTAAGGACGGCGTTGGACCGGCCGCATGGGCGGAACGTCCTGACTATGCTGACCTGACACCGCACGGTGAGCCGGCTATTCGCCCAATGCGAATTTTGGACCAGTTCAAAATTGCCGATGGCGACATTGATCCACGCGGACTCTCCGTGATCGCAGCAGATGGTGCAGTTGCAGGTGAAGTTTCAGAAGTGTGGGTCGACCAGATGGAATCGGTAATCCGGTATTACGAAGTCAAATCAGGTCGCCGAAGCTTTCTCATTCCACAGCACTTTGCGCTTCTCCGCAAACAACTTCGCGGAATGAACAAAGAGTTTTATGTGCATGCGCTGATTTCAGAGCAGTTCAAGGACATTCCGAAAACCAAGTCGATGGATGAGATCACGATGTTGGAAGAAGAGAAGATCCAAGCCTATTTCGGTGGCGGCATGCTCTATGCCACACCGGATCGTCAAGAGCCTCTGCTATGAGCCACGACGATTTCGAAGTTGAGCCAGTTCCAGGCCTTCCGGCAAAACTGCCGGAAGGGGAGCATCTCGTCTGGCAAGGATCACCGGATGCAAAAGCCTTTGCACGCTCGGTTCTGCACTCTCGTAAAATACTTGGATATTTTGCGATTGTTGCCGGATGGAAGTTCACAACCGCGATTTATGACGGTGGTACAATTGCCCAAGGGCTGGTGAGTGCTTCGTTTTTGATCTTAGGTGCATTGCTCGTTTCTGTACTGATCTGGTGGTACGCACGGGCGATCCGGAAAACCACGATTTACACGATCACCAATAAACGCGTGGTCATGCGTTTCGGCGTGGCGCTTCCAGTGACGTTCAACTATCCGTTTGCGAAAATCACCAAAGCGGATGTGAAGGAACTGCATGATGGCAACGGCAATATTGCTATCGGGCTGGCCGAACACAGCCAGGTTTCGTGGCCCATTCTCTGGCCGCACACACGTCCTTGGCGTGTGGCGAAACCCGAACCTTCCATGCGGGCAATTCGGAATGTGGAGCATGTGGCATCACTTCTGAGCGAACAGTTGCATGCATTTCACAAGATCAACGCGACGGCCACTTTCGAACGTGAGGAAATCCAAAGTCCCGCATCGGGCGATGGCCGTCAATTGGCGGGTGCAACAGCTGCTGCAGAAAGCCGTGCATAGGAGGTAACCATGAGCCAACACCATACCCATGAAATCACAGGCATTCACAAAGCACCGCTTTACGGTGCCCTTGGCGTTGTGATCTTCGCGCTTGTTTTGGTGGTTGGTGCAGTCCTTGCTAAGGACGACAAGGCGGTTCCAGCCGATGTGTCAGTTGAAGAGCGCAGCCTGTATTTCCTTGACGCTAAAAACGGTGTGGTTGCGGTTTATGATGCTGCCACAAGAACTAAACTTGGCAGCTTTTCCAAGGGCGAAGGTGCGTTTGTGCGCATCTCCATGCGCAGTCTCATGCGCCAACGCGTTCTCAAGGAAGTTGATCTCAATCTTCCGTTTAAGCTGATCAAAACCGCAAAAGGCGATTTGAAAATTACCGATCCGGCAAGTGGTGAAGCCATCCGGGTCAATGCGTTCGGGCCTCTCGCAATCGAGAGTTTTGCCCGGTTCCTTCCAACCAATCATTCTAAACAGGGAGCTCAAGGATGATAAAAACACTACTAGGTCTTAATCGACGCGAAGATGTCGATTGCACTGTCGAGATTGAGAATACGTTTGAAAGCCTGGAAGCGCATGTGCGTTTCAACAATGGAACTACTGTCTTTCCAGGCGACGAAGTGCTCGTCCACGGCAAACCAATCGAAGTTCCTTATGGCCAAAAGGAACAGTTCGAGCGCCGCGCAACCATCAAAAGAGCGCACCCGATCGAACGGTTATGGACGCGGATGACCGGCGATTTCGAATTCATGGAACTCTGCGAGTTCAGCTTCTCGGAGGAAAGACTATGAACGTTCATGCTGGAACTGTGAAAGGCGCAAAGCCGTTAAATCTGGATGCGCAAAACGAAACCACCAAAGAAGCAACCGAAACCACACTTCTTAACCCGCGGTTTTACACAACGGATTTTGATGAACTGGATCGCACCGATGTGTCAGCCGTTCGTGAAGAATGGGACGTGCTTCTGGCTGAAATGGCATCTGATCCCAATAAGGGTCATTTCAAACGCAATGAAGAATGGGATCATATTGATCTGGATTCACTGCCAGAAGGTCTTCGCCCGGAATTGGTCGATTTCCTGGTAAGCTCACTAACGGCTGAATTCTCAGGTTGTGTTCTATATAAAGAAATGAAGCGACGAGGAACCAATCCTGACATTAAAGCGCTCTTCTTATACATGAGCCGCGATGAGGCCCGCCATGCTGGTTTCATCAACGATGCGTTGCGCGACTTCGATATCGGGGTCAATCTCGGGTTTCTCACCAAGGCGAAAAAGTACACGTACTTCAAGCCAAAGTTCATCTATTACGCGACCTACCTTTCCGAGAAGATCGGCTATGCGCGATACATCACGATTTTCCGCCATCTGGAAAAGAACCCTGAACACCGCTTTCATCCAATCTTCAAATGGTTCGAAGAGTGGTGCAATGATGAGTTCCGCCACGGAGAGGCATTTTCGTTATTAATGCGCGCCGATCCAAAACTGCTTCAGGGCCGAAACAAACTCTGGATCAAGTTTTTCCTCTGC
>CAWUJX010000016.1:0-34704 GCA_963922635.1 uncultured Hyphomicrobiales bacterium
TGCCACTAGCATCAAATCCACCTGAAGGAGATATTTCGAAACTTCCGTTCAGGACGATGTTTTCTCCCAGGTTGAAGATCGCATCACCGTCAAGATCGCCAAACACAATCGCGTTCGTGCCGGAATTCCCTCCCGGGAGGACCTGTATGGAGAAATTGCCCGTGCCGTCGTTGACCAATATCTGATTGGTTTGAGAAACAGCGTTGGTAAACGCGTTATTGGAAATGACAGCATCAAGGTCGCCATCGCCGTCAATGTCCGCAAGGGTCACATCGGTGCTGTTTCCGAGTGAGTCGACTATGTCGGAAGCCACAAATGTCCCTTCACTTCCGCCCTGATCGCCACCTTGGTTGATCAATACCTGGTTCGAATCGACCGCACTGTTATTGACAATGATGGCATCCAAGTCACCATCACCATCCAAATCACCCAGTGCAATTTGGTTTGTGTCACGGGCACCGCCGACAAGCGTAGATGCAGTGAAGTTTCCGGACCCGTCATTTATCAGCAATTCGTTGTTAGCTTGAGTATTGCCTACGAGAAGATCGAGATCACCATCCCCGTCAATGTCGCCCAAGGTGACAGACATGCTGATCACGCCAGTGGTGGGCGTCACCACAAAAGGAAGGTTGGTCACAACTGCAAAGTTACCGAGCGTGCCGCCCTGATCACCGCCCTGGTTGAAATAAATCTGGTTGGCGCTTTGACCATTGGCAATTATAGCATCAAGATCGCCATCTCCGTCGACGTCACCAAGCGCCACATCTCTCCCCTGACGGAAGCCGCTTGGCCCGCCTGAATTCGCGCCGACCAAATTGGAGACACTAAAGCTGCCTTCTGCGCCACCTTGTATTCCACCTTGATTGATCAGTATTTCGCTGCTTGCACCGGTCCAGTTCGCAACAAAGATGTCGAGATCACCATCATTGTCCACATCGCCAAGGGCTACGCCAAGGCTGTTGTCCCCGCCGCCCGGTATAAGTTGTGAGTTGGAGAAATTGCCCTCGGTTCCACCCTGAGCACCGCCCTGGTTGAGAAGTATCCGGTTCTCTTGTCCAAAATTGACGAGAATACCATCTAGATCTCCGTCACCATCAATATCGCCCAATGCCACATCTGATGTTCGCGTTTCAGGCGGTTGAGTGGCTGTGATGAACGTGCCTGTCCCGTCATTGACCAGTCTCAATGTCGGATCAGGGCTACCTGCTGATTGACTATCATTCGCAATAAATCCATCGAGGTCGGGATTTCCGAATATGATTGAGGGTGCGTCGTTCACTTCGATCGGGTTGATTTCGCTCGTGACAATGACTGAATCACCTCCTGCGACACCGTCTGAAGCGCGGAATTCCATGACGCGGATCAAACCGCTCGGATTTTCGGATACGTTTTCGTAACGAACGGAACGCAACGCTGCCTCAAATTCAGCAGGTGTTGCGTTACCAAAAATTACCAACAGTCCAGTGATCGGATTGAAATTATGGGTGAAAGGTCCATAGTCTTCAAAGATCAGTATATCTTCGCCGATAACGTAATTCGTTCTGAACCCAACCGAGGCCGTTGTCAGCTGTGTTGGGCCATTTGTGCCGCCATCCACGTCAGTGACAGTGATTGTATTGTTCACAATGACCGGGTCGGAACCCTCGAGGAAGTCGGTTCGAACGCCAGCATCTGTAGTCACCACCGGCGCATCATTTCCGGATGGAACTGCGATTTCAATCGTAACCGAATCGGTTTGCGTGCCGCCAATACCTGTTTGGCCCAGATCGTTGACGGTGATGTCTACGGTTGCCACACCGCTAAAGTCAGTATTGGGTGTGAACTCGAGTGAGTTTGCGACCAGGCTCTGCACAAGTGCCAATGGGCCAGAGAACGTGAGAGCGGCGGTGCCCAAACCCGAAACGCTAGTCAACCCGCTAATATCAGTCCCGACAGCGAAATCGACGACGCCATTGTTTACGTCAACATTGACTTGTGGGGCGGTTGCATCAATGTCCGTAAAGGACACGCCTTCAATCAACACAGGCGTATCTTCCGTAGTTGATCTGGCAATCTCCCTCACAGAAATGCTGTCTATGGTTGGTCCGGTCACACCATCATTTATGACTTGAGAATTTGGAGGTGACGTACTTTCAAAAGCAATTGTGCTGGTGGTTGACGTGGCGGTGAAGACGATCGTCACCAATTCATAGCCGGGGTTAAACTGGCTATTCGGCGGCACGGTTCGTTCAATTGTCAGATCTTCGACAACATTACCGGCGGTGACTTGCAGATCATGACTGATCTGACCAAGCGTCAGGTTGGCGGCCACCTGGAAAGTCAATGCATAGGTGCTACCAATTTCAGTGGTAATGGTTTGTTCGATACGACCAGGTGCATCGCCATCCAGGTCTATTGCACGCTCTCCGTCGGCTACGCCAAACGCGCTATCATCAGCGTAATCGACTTCACCGGACGTGACGGCCCAACCGGGGATCGTCGTCGAATCCCCAGCCAATACGCGGACACGATCCAGCAACAGGCCGGTTAAATCTGGGCCCGCTTCGAAATCACCGTTCACAATGAGGTTTGAACCGCTGGCGAACTGACTATCCGATATGATTATAGGAGCATCATTGGACGGTAAAACCGTAACATTTATGGTGGCGGTATCTATGCCGCCTGCACCGTCATCCAGGTCGATTTGAATGGATCCCGAAGTTGTCTCCGAACCATCATGGAGGAATTCCACATAGCCAGAATCAAGGTCCGCTTGCGTAAATGACGTGACTGGCGAACCAAACACCTGAACGCTTCCGTTCACGGTTGAGGCGACTGTGTAGGTGAAATCACCAGATGATTGCTCAGGATCGCTACCACCCAAATCGGCTGCAGTGAGGACAGTTACGCCACCTTCAACCACATTAATCGCCAAATCACCCGTAATAGTCGGGTCGTCGTTCACCGGAGTAACGGATACCGATACGATGGCCTGATCTGTACCGCCTACCCCGTCCCGAAGGGTAACCTGAACCGTGCCTATCGTGGTTTCGGACCCATCATGCACAAATTCCACATTGCCGGCAGTAATGTCAGCAAGTGTGAAAGATGCAGACGGGGAACTGTTCACGAGAATGGTGCCATTGGCAAAACTGTCGATCGTAAAGATCAAGTCGCCAGCAGCATTATCAACATCGATGCCGCTCAGGTCAGCGCTTGTCAGTGTTACAGCGGCACCTTCATTGACCGAAGCACTCAAATCGCCTGTGATTTCCGGGTCGTCGTTGGCAGGTGTCACAGAGACGGATATTGTTGCCGTGTCCGATCCGCCCGCGCCATCCGACAACGTAACTTCGATTGACCCTGTGGTCGTCTCAGACCCGTCATGCAGATACACCACCTGGCCACCTGTAAGGTCAGCGGTCGTAAAAGTCGAAGAAGGTGATCCACCAACGGAGATTGAACCATTCGTGACGCTGTCAACAGTAAAGGTCAATTCAGCCGGGAGGTTATCGACATCTGTACCGTTGATATCGAGAACGGTCAGCGTAACGGGTGCCGCCTCAATGGTGCCGACGGTCAAGTCACCAGAAATTTGAGGGTCGTCATTAACGGGATTAACCTGAATTGATACGGTCGCAGTATCTGATCCGCCCACGCCATCGCTCAGGGTTACGTCTATTGAGCCGCTTGTCGTCTCCGACCCGTCATGGACAAATTCCACATCGCCCGAAGTAATATCCGCTAGCGTAAATGTGGATGCAACGGACCCACCCACACGAACGAAGCCGTTCGACGTACCGTTGACCGTAAATAGTAAATCGCCAGGTGAATTATCAACATCGATACCGCCAAGTTCTGTTGTCGATATGAGCGTTGATCCACCTTCAGCAGTGGAAGTCGCAAGGTTGCCCGTAATCTCGGGATCATCGTTGTCCGGCACGATTGTAATCGAAATTGTTGCTGTATCGGACCCGCCTGCGCCATCGGACAGGGTAATATCAACTGATCCGCTCGTGGTCTCCGAACCGTCGTGCAAGAACTCCACATCTCCTGCCACGATATCAGCGATTGTGAAGGTTGAAGACGGTGTTCCGCCCACGGTGATTGAACCATTTGAGACGCTATCGACTGAAAAAGTAAGTGCGGCCGACGCATTATCGACATCGATACCGTTCAGGTCTGCGGTTGTGATGATTGTCCCGAAACCTTCAATACCACCAACCGCCAGATCTCCTGTGATTTCCGGATCATCATTTGTCGGGGTGACTGTGACATTCACAGTAGCGGTATCTGATCCGCCGATACCATCATCAAGGGTTAAGCTTATTCCCCCGGTTGTCGTTTCGGAGCCGTCATGAATATATGCAACCAAACCAGCAGCGATATCTGCCAGTGTAAATGTTGACGATACTGAGCCATTTACCTCGAGTGTACCGTTCGTTGCACTGTTAACGGTAAAGGTCAGATCGCCGTCGGCCTGTTCCAAATCAACGCCGTCAAGATCGGCTGCGGTCAATATCACAGAACCTGCTTCGTTCACAGCAATGGCGAGATCGCCCAAAATTTCCGGGTTGTCGTTGGTTGCAGCAACTGTGAGCGATAAAGTGCCGCTCGCGCTCCCGCCCGCTCCATCATTAACCGTGAACCCAATGCTTCCAGTGGACGTTTCCGTTCCGTCGTGTGTGTAAACCACATCGCCTGCGGCAATATCTGCCAGTGTGAATATGGACGAAGTGAAGCCCCCAACTGTGACGATGCCGTTGGTTACAGTGCCCAAAGTAAATGTTAAATCGCCACTGGCATTGTCCACATCTGTTGCACCAAGGTCTGCGGCCGTGATTGTAACCGACCCGCCTTCCAGAACGGCGGACGCCAAGTCGCCTGTAATGACTGGGGCATCGTTTGTGTTTTGAACATTGATGGTGAATGTGGTCGGGTTCGAAGTCGAAGCACCATCGCTAACTGTAAGCTGGATGGTCTCTGTCGGGTTTTCGCTTCCGTCGTGCCGATACTGAACAATATTATCGAGTACATTTTGAAGCGTAAAACTACTTGCGGCAAGCCCACCTACCAATACCTGACCGGCCGATACCGATGTGACCGAAAATGTGAGGCTTGGATTGGCGTTATCCACATCAATTGCGGACAGATCCGCAGCCAAAATTGTTACCCGATTGCCGTCGCCTTCAACCACAAGCGTCGACAGGTCCCCTATTATTTCCGGCCCGTCATTGGTCCCCACCAGCCGAACACGGAAATCGAGATTGGGATCATTGGTTGGTGTTACACCACCATCACTGTCTGTGATTTGCAGCGTATAATTTAGTTCAATTGTTTCGCCATCCGCAAGGAAATCAAGATCGGCAGCATCCACTGTTGCAAACACTTGCACCGTATCGCGGTCGCCAACCGGGCTCCCAGCCGAATACTGAAATGTGAAGCTGACAAGCGCTTCAATACCTGCATTGTTTGTGGCGCTGCCAATGGCTGTAAACGTGGGCGGCGTACCGTCCGTATCCACGTCGTCAAAGCGAAGCACCAATGCGGTCTCGGTGATTGTTCCCGTATTTTCGTTGGGCGCGCCGTCGGCCCGCTCCACGATCGGGTCATCGCCGCTATCATTATCAAAGCCACTTGGCGCATCGTTCACAGGACTGATCGCTACAGATACAGTCCTTGTATCAGAGCCACCGTTTCCATCATCAACCGTTACGCTGATGGTGCCAGATGTGGTTTCCGAGCCATCATGGACATATTCCACACTTCCAGCGGTAATATCTGCCAGAGTGAACGTGGTCGCCAGAGTCCCGTTCACCAGGACAACACCGTTCGTCACGTTACCCAATGAGAACGTGAAGTCACCAGGTGCGTTATCGTCATCGGTGGCACCAAGATCAGCGGTGGTTATAAGGATGCTTCCCCCCTCATTGCCCGCAATGTTCAAATCTCCGGTGATTGAAGGTGGATCGTTTGCCGGTGTGATGTTTACGGTAACAGTTGCCGGGGTAAGTCCACCTGCGCCGTCATCAATCGTAACACTGATGCTAGCAGTAGAAGTTTCCGATCCATCGTGTTGGAATGTGACGTTCCCAGCAGCAATGTCCGCTTGTGTAAATGTTGCTAACGGCGTTCCATTCACAAGAACCGTACCGTTTGCGACTGTGCCCAAGATAAAAGTGAGATTGGCCGCCGCTTGTTCCACATCGGTCGCTGCCAAATCACCCGGTGTTAATGTGGTGGTACCGCCTTCCGTTGTTTCGGCAGTCAGGTCGCCAAGAACGGTGGGCGCGTCGTTTACCGGGGCAACACGTGCAATCGTTGTGTTTGTGACAGTGTCGCCAAGGTTCGAAACAGAAAAGTTGATCGAAGCTGACGTGGTTTCGGAACCGTCATGCAGCAACTCGACGAAATTATTATTCAAGTCAGAAAGTGTAAATGAATTTGATGGCGTGCCCTGTACGGTGATCGAACCATTGGCGACAGAATTGATGGTGAAAACAGGGTTTCCTGTATTCGTGTCCACGCCGAAAGTATCAAAGTCCGACAAGGACAGGCTTGTTCCGCCACCTTCATTCACAAACACGACCTGCGTGATATTGACGACGATTGTCGCGGTGGAGGTGGCGCCACTATCTGTGACAGAAATCGTAAGAGAGCCACGCCCGTCAGGATCGTTTGCTGATGGCCGATAGATCGCGCCATTCAAAGCAGCGTTCACCTGCGCAGCGGTGCCAGTGAAAACCAGTTGATCGAATTGTCCGGAACCGGGCGGCGATTCGATACTGTTCGCCAAATCAACGATTACGCCAGAACCCGCCGGCAATTCAATCGTTGAACCTGCCGTGAGAGTGACTGACAGATTATCCGAGGAACCCGGAGTAACAGCCACTCCAGTGATGGTGATGCTGCCGTCTTCCGCCACATTAGTCGCTCCTGGGACGGTTAGGCCCGGTGGTGTGGCAGACGGGACAATGATTTCATCATCGTTTGTATTTTCAGCAATCTCGGTTTCGCCACCCCCTTCTTCGTCGCCCGGAAGCGGTGGGGTTTCTGGTACTCCATCAGCCACCGTATCGGGGAGTTCGTCCAGCGGATTGGTTTCAGCCAGTTCAGTTTCAAGACCACTGCCTAAACTGCCTTGATCTCCGATATCTTCGTCGTCTGTCTGTTCGTCATCCTGCGTGTCAGGTTCTTCATCCTGCTGGTCGCCGTCCTGTTGGCCTTCGTCCTCCCCGGCATCATCCAACTGAACAGGTTGCTCGCCGGATGCCACACGGTCCTGGACACTGCGAACTGCTTCAAACACATCGTTGATGATTTCCTGGTCGGAAGCATCGTCAGCAACTGTTCTTGGAATCTCGGTCGTGATGCCATCGGCTGTGGAGATGACCCAATTGCTGTCCACCGTCGTAATAATGCTGGTGGTGCCGTCGAGCTTGTTGAGAAGTTCGATAGAACCGATTGAACCGTCGATATCTCGTGTAAGCGATACCTGAACAACCACCGTTCCATCCGCATCGGTCGTGATGTCGACCAAGACGGTCGTGCCGCGAATGCCCATGGTGGCGGATGGCGTATCCACTTCCATTTCGCCGGTTTTTGCAACCTGCCCCGCCACGAATGCGAAGCTGCCCACAACGAGATTGAAAACCGCTGAATTGTTCGTGCCTTCAGGCGCATAGACCAATTCACTCAACACCATCCGGGATGATGAACTCAGAGTGAAAACCGTTTCATCTGCGAAGGTGATGGAAAGCGTAGCGCCATCGCTGGTTTGGACCACATCGTTTTGAAAAACTTTGGTCCCGACCTGTAAAACCTCGATTGTACCGTCAGTGCGCTGAACCGTAGCCTCTCCCTCTACGATTTCCACCTGGCCAATCGGTGTGGAGCCAGCGGAGGTTCCGGCTTGCGCATAGGCCCCTTTTTGGTCGGGGCCCGCAAGCACCTCAACCAACTCACCCTTCAATACTGCACCTTCGGAATTCACAAGGTTTGAAGGGGCATCCGACAGGAAATAATTTTCGATGATTATGCTGCGGCCGTCAGAACCCTCGATGACCAAATCGTGTGCTTCCCGGTCAAAATTTGCTGTAAACAGAAACTTATCAAGCGGAACTGTGATCGCGTTTCCACTGGGTGACGACCCATCAATGATCAGAGCATTTTCAGTGATGTCGCCTAGTCGCACCGACGGGGCATCAGTCTCAATTACCATTTGAACCAGCCAATTAACTTCAACCCCTTTAGTTTCAATAGCATTTTCTGTGTAAAAACGCCACGCCAATTTAAAGAGATTGTTAACACTGCTGTGAGGCTAGCGGCGTGCGTGAATACACACTGTGATTACTGATCGGCAAAATCGATCTGATTAGGTAGAACTGCCCTTTTGATTACTCATCGTAAGAAGCAAACGAGCGTTGGAAGTGGAACTTTATTTCTCTGAAAATCGAAGCCCATAAACACCGTTTCCACTGCAATCATATTTTTTCATCTAGTTTTTACAGGTGACAGCAGTGTTACGGAAAGGTTGGCAGTTACTTCGAACGCGAAAGGGTCGCACTCGGCGATTGCTGCACAATCTCCTGTTTCTTTTTCCGCGAGTTTTCTTCGCAAAATCGCTATGGCGGAGAGGGTGGGATTTTCTCCAAAAACCATCAAAACCCTTATAATTCAACAAGTTTTTTACCGTGTCCCATGCTAGATGTAACTACATTCTGTAACACTTTCAATGAAGGATATCCAGCTTCGCAAGCGGAATAAATCATCCAGACTGTTCCAGAATTGAACTTTCTGCTATTGTCTAGAAGTCTTTTAGCTAGGCAATCAATAAGTATGCATCGACAAAGCAAGGCCGATATCGAACACGAAGTTAATCTTATGCTGCGCGAAGCAGAGATTGAGAATGTACTGGCTCGTAGTCGAAAAGATGCAGAAAAGCGTCTTGAAGAAGAAAGGCTTGCCTATAAAAACAAGAGTCTGAGAGACAAAGCATTTGGTTTCCTAGGTAACACAATCGAATTTGCTTTTTGGTTAGGAGCAGTTTTCAGTCCGGTATGGTTAGGCTGGTTTTTTAAGTAACGTGCATTTTGTTCAGCTTCCCCAGACATGCAGGGCTTTTTCCGCTTCTATCGGGTTATCTCTAATTCTATAAATGGTCTGCCTTGTGAGGCTGGAGGCTTTAGCGATATCCGACACGCCCTGCCCTTGCCCTAACAGGTCCTGCACCAATTCAAACTGCTGGCGGGTATAGGAAGGCTTGCGTCCCCTGTAAGCCACACCAGATGCCTTTGCATGAGCAATACCAGCCTTCTGAGCTTCTTTGGTTGCTTCTGCCTGTGCTTGTGCGCTTGCAGCCATAAACGTCACCAGAGCGTCCCTCACGGCCATCTGCATGGGGTCCTTAGTCGAACCATCGAATGTCATATTGTTAATAACGGTTTTAATAATTACACCACGGTCAATAAACGCTCGAATGTTTTCCGTTACGTCTTTGTAGTTGCGACCTAAGCGATCTACCCACCGCACCACCAGTGTATCACCCTGCCTCAGTATATCAAACAACCGCTTGCCCTCAGGTCGGTCTCGCAACAAACAGTTTATTCCAGAGACCCCATGATCACTCAGGACCTCATCAAAGCTATAGCCTTGCCGTTCCGCCTGTTCTCTTTGGTGGTCAAGAGTTTGATCTGTAGTTGATACCCTTGCATAAAGTACGGTAGCCATCCTCGTATCCCTATTGTCCGTATTGGTTATGTCCGTATAAATACATGTACGTTGTACTTTAGTCAACCCTATCGGACGAATATAACTCACCTATTCAGGCGTACGTTTAAGTATACCCCAACGGACGTACGGCGTATGTTTGAAGGCTGGCACGTTACTTAGAGAGCGGCGGTGGTATAGGACTATGCCGTCCGACCCCACCCCCATACGGGGACAAGAGAGAAAACGTATATATGAAAAAGGGTTCGCAGAAATTCTCCAAAAATGTCCGCGAAAACCCCTCAGGATTTCCAAAGGAACCCGTTGATATTCGGGTATTAGTAATACCAGACATATTGGTTTCTCTGGGTCCCACAGGACAATCATTGGCATACCCTGCTACTTCGGAGATTGCCTCGCTTCCAACAAGGTCCACTGATAGGGCTTATGCTCCTTACCAGACTTGAAGGTCTGACGGAAAACCTCAGGGTCATGATGTTCACCCCACAGTCTGGGAACTGTTGTTCTTGTCCGGTCATTGGGTTTCATGAGTGCCTCCTTGAGAACCCAGCCATCATTAAGGCGTTTGCTAACCAAGGTGCGGCCCCCACCCAACCTTTTTGACCAAACGTCACAGCGTCTTGTTTCGCCAGTATCTGGATGAATGATGCGGGTGGAAGGTGTTACGTGTCCGAACTTTTGAAGCCAATAGATAAGCTCCTTGCGGTAATCCTTTAGCCTCTCTGTGAGAGCCCTAGCGTTGTCTATAGGTTCACTTTGGGACAAGCGGTCCAGTTGTCTGTCTACCGCAGCCAAGCGGCAATGTACGGCACCTATCAAATGCTTTGGGTTTCTGCTCATGGCGGGGTATGCCTTTCAACGGATGATTAGGAAAAATTGTGGTGCCATGGACGCAACCAAATTGAAGCGAAATCTAATTCGCCTGTAGATTATTGAACTGTGATTAATCTATCAGCAGGAAACCAAGGGAAAGAACGCAGACAAATCCGGCTACGTAGTTCAAAACCTTCTCGTGTCTTTGAAGGTGTTTACTCCTCCATTCACTAAGCTCTCTCTGCGCTTCCTGAGAAAGTAAGACTTGCGACAAGATACTCAGAACACACAACAGAAGCGCATATGCTATGACCAACCCAATGGCGTATTCGATTGTTGTTTGTAGCATTAAGCCAACCTCCAGCCGGACACCCCTATGTCTAGCCTACAACATCAGGCACACCGAGGACAAACACCCGATACTTTTTGTTGGACATCTGGCGTTCTATATTGAGCTTCGAACATGTGTGTGGAGACTCTCTCGTGTTCCTCAGCCTCCAATGGTACTACTGTCAGCAATCTGCTTCACCTCAGAGACCGCTAGATCGTGCATATAGGGCCTCAGGAAAGGTGTTCGGCTAAATTGGCGGTAAATGGAATGCCACCAGCATGAAGGGCGATCTGGGGTCTCTACAGCACACCAGTGAGCAGCATTATCAACAGACATGCAACAACATAGCAATGGCCTAAACAGCAAGCCCAAACCCCTATCGGTACAGGAGTTTGCTGGAGCCGCAATCGCTGCACTACTGCAACCTTTTCACTAGTGAAACCTCTTCTGTCATCGCTATTTTTTTGTCGTTCAATGTGTGTCAGCATTGCTGCGCAAATCACAAATGAAAGGACAGATCATGAAAATCAAATTCTACAATCAAACTGGAAAAGTAGTTTCAATGAAAGTAGCAGACGCTAATGATTATTGGGATGCTTGTATGGAAGGGTGGGCATTGATCGGCATGGGCTTGGTCACACAAGCCATAGACTTTGATGTGGTGATGGAGGACTGAACACAAAGAACCAAGATAATGAGACACTGCATGGTATCCGATAGTTATCTCTATGTTATCTTATAGTGGTATCTCAAAGGGCCTTTCTCCCTAAGATGAGGTGTTAATTAAATCTGGTGTCTTTTCGGCACCTTCCCACCCACCAGAAACAAGAACCTTCTTATGGATATCTCAAACGGGCCCACCCTTATGCGCAGCTTTTATTCGATGCTCTGCCTCAATAGGACTATAATCCTCACTATCAATAAATGCATGTGTTCAGATTGAGTGGGCAAGTCACAAACCAACTGCAAGTTTCTAGGAGAGAGCTGATAGTGTCACCAATAGTTATCTTATAGAGGTACCTCAAAGGGCTTCGCCCGTAGTATGGGATGCTAATTAAGATCCCTTTGAACATAGTTGGCGGGTGCATATGGTATTTCCAACAATGATAAGAGGCTAGGAGAAGCAATTTGTTTTTCATTCGATCAGGAGCGATTGTTGCTTGGATAGCTGCGCTATTTGGCTTGATAAAACTTTGCACTGGATTGTTCGTAGCTTTAACCACAGAAACCAACGTACAGATGGCTCTACTATCTAAGCGATACTTTAACGCAGCGAACTCCGGTGAAATTATCGATGGCGGATTAAAATTCTTGTTTGGCGTTGCATTAGGGTTGCTAGTCGAAATTGCCAAAAACAAAAATCAGTAACTGTCAGGAGACTCTAGGAGAGTCATACAGCGGGTTTTATGCCGCTGGAGCCCCTTAGACTCAAAAGCACCAAACAACTCTCCTGAGTCAATTCTGAGGCTTCTAGAGGCTCTGCGAATCAAGACCGGGATAGGTCACCTTATCCAATTCTGCTTTCATGCGCGTAAGACTATATCCGGAACCATAATCATCAGCCGCACGTGAACCTCTGTGTCCCTGAATTTCGTCTATGATGCTCATGTCTGCGAGACAGTTACGCCCAGCGTCCTTGAAGTTATGCCGGAAACTATGAAATGCGGTCTTGTCTGTCTTCGCACCTGCATGAGACAAGAAGCGGTTGAAGTGCTTTGAAAATGGCGATGAATAATATCCGTCTTGTCCAATTTCAATATCGGGGAATAGCATATCAGCTTTAAGCCCTGAGCGTTGCTTAACGTACTCCAAGAACCCTAAGTCTTCTAAGGTTGCGTGTATGGGAACCTTTCGTGCTTCCCGCGTTTTGACTGTCTTGTCCGGCTGGTCTTCATTGATATCGATGTACCAGACTTCATTCTCATTTCTGATGTCGGCCACCCGCAGTTGAAGCAGTTCTCCCAACCTAGCGCCTGAATATAAAGCCAACAGCGGAACCCAGAACTTCGCAGTATTCTTCATGGAAAAACAACCCGCTTTCTTCCATTCCCGCTCAGACTTGCATCCTGTGTAAATTGGAGCGTTAAACATCCTTTGCAATTGCTCATCTGAGAACGGGTCTCTATCCTGCCTACGCTTGTTTTTGCGCGGTAACTGGATACCATCGAAAAGGTCCTTTTGAACGCCTTCATAGTTACCACCAGCCCAATGCCAGAATGCCCGTACAAACCCAAGGTTCTTGTTTATGTTGGTAACGGATTGAGGTTTTAGGTCTAACGCGCTTGCTCTAACCGCAGCCTCTTTAATCGAAAGCGTTTTTAGGTCCTTGTGCTTAACCCAATTAGCAGGAAGAGCCATCAACATTTGTTTGTAAGCGGTGGCGTCCTTAAGGCCGTATTCTGTAGGGGGCTTATCCCCACAACAGCCAATCAAAGCCTCAGGAGCCTTCTTATTTGCCTGAGCGGTCTTCTCTCGCCAGCCGTCTTTATCCACGGCTTTCTCGCTAAACCAAACCTCGACTACGCTTGAAAGATTTGGCGACGTTCCAGTTTCAGTAGATGCAACCGGGGTATCTATGACATCCCCTTTATTGCGCTTCGCAATAGCATGTCTTGCAAGGATTGTTTGCTTAACTAATTCCAATGCTAACACACGCCAGCTTTTACTATTTTCAGCAAGTGGGATTGATACGTCTATCCACCCTAAGACCTCTTTGGCTTCAGAGTGAAAGAATGTGTCTATCCGAGCGGTTGCCATTAGTTTCCTAGCGTAGGTTTCAAGGTCCGCATTTGCCTCCACGTATTCCTCAAAGGTGGGTATAGGTCCTTCCGGCAATAGTTCGTCAGGAAGATAGAACCCGGCCTCTTCTCTCAAATCCTGATCTTCCTGTAGCAGGTGGATATAATAACGCTCCCCCGCTGCCTTTACCTCTTCAGGTGTCAGCACATCGACTTTTGGGTCACTCATACGCTTGAGATACTGGCGATGCGCTTCGAATTTCGTGTCCACTTCCACAGCCGCTTTTCTGACTAGCTTGAGAGCCTCCTGATAATCTTTGGTTTTCAGTGAGAAGGTTTCCTCCGCTTTTCCATAGGTACTTTGGATATCCACAGGGATTGCCGCGCGGTGATAATATGTTGCTCCACGGCGGTATAGGCGCGTATGTCCAGCCATTTTTTCCATACCTCACTGTAACACTTAACTGGGACAGCACAAAGAAAATAGCCCTATTACTCAATAGGTTATTGTATTTACAAGGGTTTAGAAGTTGCTGGCGGAGAGGGTGGGATTCGAACCCACGGTACGCTTGCACGCACGCCGGTTTTCAAGACCGGTACATTCAACCACTCTGTCACCTCTCCAAGCGCCGTGTGGTTAGTGGGAAGGCTATGCGCCATTCCGACTGAATTTTCAAGAGGCTGAAAACAAAAAAGGGGGCCAAAGCCCCCTTCCCTGACTTGTTAATCGTGAACCTTATTGGGGCAGCTGATCATCAACGCCAGCGACATAGAAATTCATGCCCAAAAGCGTGCCGATGTCTGCGGTCTCGCCCTCTTTCAGCCACTCTGTGCCGTCTTGTTTCTTAATTGGTCCAGTGAATGGCTCGAACTCATTGGCCGTGATTTTAGCCTGGGTTTCCATGGCGATTTTCTTCACGTCTTCCGGCATGTTTGTGTAAGGAGCCATGGCCACAGAACCGTGGTCCATACCGTGCCAGACATCCTGTTGTTCCCATGTGCCGTCCATCAGCGCTTTCACGCGCTCCACATAGTAAGGCGCCCAATCGTCGATGATTGATGTGAGCTGGGACTTGGGACCAAACTTGATCATGTCGGAGGCCTGCCCGAACGCTTTGATACCGCGTTCTTCCGCCACCTGCATCGCTGCCGTCGAGTCCGTATGTTGCGTGATGATGTCCGCACCTTGGTCAATCAGGGTTTTTGCGGCGTCCGATTCCTTGCCCGGGTCAAACCACGTGTTGACCCACACGACTTTGAGTTTGAAATCAGGGTTTACTGATTGCGCGCCGATCATGAACGCATTAATACCGCGCACCACTTCGGGGATCGGGAAAGAGGCAATGTAGCCTGCCACGCCTTTCTCAGACATTTTTGCAGCGATCTGACCTTGAATATACCGCCCTTGGTAGAACTTGGATGAATAGGTCGATACGTTCGCGCTTTCACGTTTGTAGCCCGTGGCGTGTTCGAACTTCACATCCGGGAACTTCTTGGCCACTTTGTTGGTTGGGTCCATATAGCCAAAAGACGTGGTGAAGATGATGTTACAGCCTGAGCGCGCAAAGCGTTCGATGGCGCGTTCTGCGTCTGCGCCCTCTTCCACACTTTCTTGATATGCGGTTTCAACACCCAGTTCTTTTTCAACCGCCAGGCGACCCTGATCATGTTGATAAGACCAGCCGAAGTCACCGATCGGGCCCACATATACGAAGCATGCTTTCGTATCGTTAGCCGCGGCCGATCCCATCAAGGCAAAGGATGAAAGGCTAGCGCCCAAAAGCGCGATGAGTAGTTTTTTCATGGAAAGTCCCTTTGTTTTTCCGTGTCATTCTTCAAGTTGGTCAATGTTCGTCTGACCGTTGTTTTGTGTTTCCAGTCACGCAAATCCGTTATCATCTGTCCGGCACGAACCCTTTTCCGAGCGAAGCTGGCGTATTCATCATGGTCAATCTTCTGTTGCGGGCAATCACAACGAGGACCACGATGGTCGCCAGGTAAGGAAGTGCCGACAATAATTGTGGCGCTATTTTGTAGCCAAGGGCCTGAATGTGCAACTGCGCGATGCCTACCGCACCAAATAAATATGCACCTATCAACACCCTGTTCGGGCGCCATGAGGCGAAAACCACCAATGCAAGGGCAATCCAGCCACGACCCGCCGTCATGTTTTCAATCCACTGGGTGGTATACACCAGTGACATGTAAGCACCTGCGAGACCGGAACACGCGCCGCCAAACATGACGGCCAGATAGCGCACTTTGATCACAGAAATCCCAAGGGCGTGCGCGGATTGGTGGCTGTCCCCCACAGCCCGTAAAACAAGACCCGCACGGCTTTTGAACAGCAACCAATTGGTGCCGACAAGGATCGCGATCGATAGGTAAAAGATCAGGTCTTGTGAAAACAACAATCGACCCAAAAACGGGATCTCAGACAAAATCGGGATCACGATTGGTTGGAGCTTGATGCCTGGAATGCCCACAAATGCTTCACCCCACAGGCCGGATATACCCAAACCAAGGATGGTGAGCGCCAAACCGGTGGCCACCTGATTAGTAACCAACGTAATTGCGAGAAACGCGAAGAGAAGGGAGAATAACGCACCGAAACCGATGCCTGCCAGCACGCCGACGTAAGGGTTGCCGCTCATGAGTGCAAAGGCGAAGCCTGAAATCGCACCCATAATCATCATACCCTCGACACCGAGGTTCAAAACCCCGGAGCGCTCAGTCACCAATTCGCCAAGAGCCGCCAGAAGCAACGGCGTTGCTGCGGTAATGATTGTCAGAAGAACTGCTTCCAGAAAACCCATCTAAGCCGCCTCCTGCACGATCGTTCGGTTTGCCCTGCCAAAGCGGATGCGATGATGAATAAGGGTATCACAAGCGAGGACAAAGAAGAGCAGCAACCCTTGAAACACGTTGGCGATCTTGTCTGAAATGTTCAGCGAGACCTGAACCGCCTCCCCTCCAAGATATGACAATGCAAGCACACAACCTGCGGCCAGTATTCCAAGCGGATTGAGCCGACCAAGGAACGCAACAATGATCGCAGTGAAACCATACCCCGGTGAAATAGAAGGCCTTAACTGCTGAATTGCGCCCGACACTTCTGCGATACCCGCGAGCCCGGCGAAAGCGCCTGAAAAAAGAAACACAAACAGCGTAGTGCGCTTGAGATCAAACCCACCGAATTGCGCCGCCTTGGGCGCGGAGCCCACGACCGTGACCTCAAACCCTTTCATGGTTTTCGATAGCAAGACCCACGTGATGATAACGCCAATTATCGCAAATACGACGCCATAGTGAGCACGACCGCTGGCGAGAATTTCTGGCAAAATCTGCCATTCGGTGAAACCACGCGATTCGGGGAAATTGAACCCTTCGGGGTTTCGCCAGGGGCCGCGGACGATCCAATCGAGGAACAGTTCAGCCACATAAACAAGCATCAGACTTGTAAGTATCTCATTGGCACCAAACCGATTTTTCAGGATTGCCGGAATGGCCGCCCATGCCATCCCTCCCAAAATTCCGCACAAAAGCATCATCGGTAGAACGGCGAAGCCATCAAAACCGGGAACAAGGATTGGAAGCGCAGAACCAGCCACACCTCCCATGATGAATTGGCCCTCAGCACCAATGTTCCAGTTTCCTGATCGGAAGCAAAGGCTTAATCCTGTCGCTATGAGAATGAGTGGTGCTGCTTTAATCGCCAGTTCATGGAGCGACCATGTATCGGTGAGCGGTTCGACAAAATATATGTAAAGCGCTTCTGCTGGGTTCTGACCGATCAATGCAAAGAGTATGGCTCCGATAACTAACGTTAAACCCAGTGCCAGAAACGGAGAAATGACCGAGAAAAGCGGGGATATGCCATCGCGCTTTTCGAGGCGAATGGACCATTCAGGCTGCATGATCGGCCTCGTGACGCGCATCGGAATTGCTCAAACCCATCATCAGCAGACCGATTTCTTCTCGGGAAATAGATGACGTTGGATGAGCGCTGGAAAGCGTCCCCTCGAACAATACGGCCACCGACGTGGAGACTTCCAGAATTTCGTCGAGATCCTGCGAAAGCATAACGATCGCAGATCCGGCATTTGCAAGATCAATTATTGCCTGCCGGATGCGTTGGGCAGCACCTGCATCAACACCCCAACTCGGTTGGTTAACGACCAAGAGAGAGGGTTGCCGATCCAGTTCCCGTCCCACGACAAATTTCTGGAGGTTACCTCCCGACAATGATGCGGCCAAAGGATCCTCACGGCTTTTGCGCACATCCATTACTTCCGAAATCCGTTTCGTCGCATGGGCAAGCATTTCATGCCATACAAAGCCCAATGCTCCGCCCCAACGAAATGCAACGCGGTCTGACTGATGACGGGCAAGCAAGACATTCTCAGAGAGCGGCATGGCCCCTATTGCTGCGTGTCCATTACGCTCCTCAGGGATGAATGCTGCACCTGTGCGCCGACGCTCATTAATGTCACTGCGTCCCACCGACACTCCGTTGATACGAATAACTTCCGGGGCCGATGCCAGCGTTTCGCCTGAAATCGCCTCAAACAATTCTGATTGCCCATTGCCTGCAACGCCAGCAATTCCGAGAATTTCGCCTTGGCGCACGGTGAGAGAAAGTTCTTTCAACGCCACAGAAAACGGTGTTGGCTTTGTGGTCGACAATCCGTTTATCTCGAGCGCAATATCGCCCGGCTCAATCGACGTGTTGTGAGCAATGCCATCAACGGTCTGACCAACCATCATCGCTGCCAACGAGCTCGCAGTCTCTTTTCGTGGATCACAACTCGCAATCACCTCACCAAACCGAAGAATAGTTGCGCTATCGCAATGCGCCCGCACCTCTTCCAGTCGATGGGAAATGAACAGAATAGACCTGCCTTCACTGCGCAACAGTTCCAGTGTTTTGAAGAGGTTTTCCGCTTCTTGCGGCGCCAGAACAGATGTGGGTTCATCGAGGATCATGAGTTCCGGCTCTTGCAACAAACAACGGACGATCTCCACCCGTTGTCGCTCACCCACCGACAAATCACCCACCAGTGCTTCGGCATTGATCGGCAAACCATATTTTTCAGACAGCGCTTCTGATTGAGCAGCGACTTCGCTCACAGATGTATTTGCGGGCATGGACAGCGCGATGTTTTCCGCCACGCTCAATGCTTCAAACAACGAAAAGTGCTGGAAAACCATTCCAATCCCGATTTCACGGGCCCGCGATGGTGACCCAATGGAAACCGGTTCTCCATTCCATACTATCGAGCCGGAATTGGGCTGGAGCGACCCGTAAAGCATCTTCACAAGTGTTGATTTTCCGGCACCGTTTTCCCCGAGGAGCGCATGGATTTCGCCTCGCTTGATATCAAAGCTGATGTCTTTGTTTGCCTGGAAATCTCCGTAAAATTTGGAGACGTTTTTTACGCTCAACATGGAAGCGGCAGCATCGTCGCGAGATGGAGGATTGGCAATCATCCTCGAAATTAAAACTCTTTTTCGCCCTGAATCCAGCAGAAACCGCAATGCCCGGAAAAAACCCACAGAATGAGGCTAGCGAAGCTTTCCCGCCAATTGCAGAACAAATCCAATACAAAACAGATAAACGCAGCTTGCGAGGAAAACCACATCGAGAATGATTGGGTTATCGAGGTTAAAATACAGCGCGATCAGGCCGCTTACGCCCCAAACAATGCAGGCTGCAATGTTAAGCGGGCGGAGCATTTTTACACGTCCAGGATGAATAAAAATGATTGGTACAAAGGTCAGAACGGCAGTGATCAGAATAATCGCGAGTGAGAAGTTAGCAGACGGAGATATCACGAATAGCGCGAACACCACCATGTTCCACGCAACGGGAAACCCTTTGAACCCATAGTCCTCTGTCTTGATACTTGTATCAGCGTAATAGATTGCGCTCGTTATAACGATCGCAGCAGCAGCCGTGAAAGAATAGAAATTGCTCATCAATTCTTCTTTTTGGCCGAGCGCGTCTGTCTGATCTAACAGGCCGCTTTGATACAAAATAAAGGCTGGGATCATCACATAAGTCGTATAATCGATGACGTTGTCCAACGTATCACCGGACCAATGCGGCCACCATTTCTTGACTTCCAATTTCCGGGCGAGCGGACCATCAACACCGTCAACCACAAGTGCCATACCAAGCCAAAAGAAAGACTGGCGAAAATCATTTTCCGCAGCGGCAACAATCGACAAAAAGGCCAAAAATGCACCAGACGCGGTTAAAATATGAACGCCAAACGCCCAGAACGCTGATTTCGAAATGCCAAACATGGAGTAGTTCTCAGTACTAAAGTAGCTTCGGACTAGCACCCCTGCGGTGTTCTGTCATCTTTGTTTCTGGGATTTTAACGACACCTTCAGCCATCGAAAGAGGATAAAAATGGCTCAAGAAAGTGATATTTTAATCGTCGGCGGCGGCCCCGTTGGAAACACAGCTGCCATCGCTTTAGCGCGTGCAGGCTATTCTGTGACAATCTGTGCTCCAAAGTCGGGTGCAAAAGACCCTCGAACAACTGCCCATCTTTCTCAAACCGTTGAGTTCTTCAAAGACCTAGGCATTTGGGAGCGGCTTGAGGAAAAGGCATTCCCCTTGAAGGTTATGCGGATTGTTGACGGGACGAACCGGATTTTCCGTGCTCCGCAAACCGACTTCAAATCCAGCGAAATCGGGCTTGAAGCCTTCGGTTATAATTTACGCAATGCAGATGTGGCCGACGTGCTCGAAACTGAAATGGAAACGTACGAACAAATCACCCATGTGGATGGAACTGCGGTCGAATTTTCCCGGTATGACGAGAAAATTCGAGTGACTCCAGACACGGCGGACGGTGAAATGGTGTTGGAAACCAAGTTCCTTGTAGCAGCCGATGGCAAGCATTCAAAAGTGCGAGAACATTTTTTGCCGGACACAAGAAATTGGTCATATCCGCAGTCAGCGCTCGTGGTGAATTTCAAGCACGAATTTCCATCGCACGAGACCAGCACCGAGTTTCACACCGAAGGCGGGCCTTTCACGATAGTACCGCAGAGCAATAATACTGCCGGACTGGTTTGGTTAGAGAAACCGGAAATTATTTCCGAGGTAATGACCTATCCTGATGAGAAACTTGAGCAGGTGATTGAAGAAAAAATGCAATCGTTTCTGGGTGCCATAAACCTGATTTCCAAACCTGCCTCTTTCCCAATCATGGGGCTTGTGGCAAACCGGTTTGGCGACGGTAACGTGGCACTTATTGGTGAGGCTGCGCATGTGTTCCCACCCATTGGTGCGCAAGGCTTTAATCTGGGCGCACGTGATGTACAGGATCTCGTAACGGTTATGAAACGCTTCACCAGTGCCGAAAACCGTGGCGGCCAATACAATTCCATGCGCAAAGCTGACATTGAATCACGGACTTTGGGCGTGGACCTTCTAAACCGGAGCTTGTTGTCGGGATTATTGCCGAATCAAATGCTACGCACATTCGGCCTATATGCGCTGAATAAATCCGCACCTTTGCGGAAAACTGCAATGAAAATGGGGATTTCGCCAATCCGCCGCATGAGTGGTTGAAATTCCTATATAATTCAATATTCTTTCGACCATGTTTGCACTTGGGTGAAGGTGGTCAAGGGTCAAGGGCATGATAAGAACCGCAAAATTCTCAATCGGTCAGGTGGTGAAACATCGGATTTACCCATTCCGTGGGGTCGTGTTCGATGTGGATCCCGTGTTCGATAATACCGAGGAATGGTATGCGGCGATTCCAGAGGAAATCCGCCCGCACAAAGACCAGCCGTTTTATCATCTGTTCGCTGAAAACGATGATTCCGAGTATGTCGCCTATGTATCCGAGCAAAACTTGCTAGAGGATGTGACGGGCGTTCCGCTTCGCCATCCGGAAATAGACGAAGTCTTCATTCTCACTTCAGACGGCAATTACAAAACGCGTGAAGTGTATCAAAACTGATTTTTCATTGAGCGTGTTTAGCACCTGATAATAAAAAACCGCCAATAGGCGGTTTTTTGTTTTCGAAACTGGAAGAACGTTTAGTCAGCCGAGCCGCTTTCCTCTTGCTGCCGCTTTTCTTCGGCCTTTCTTTGAAGCTCTTCCTGCAGGCTTAACTCACGCTGACGCTGCGCATTGCGCTCAACAGGCGGACCGTCATAGGCTGCGGTAAACCCTTTCAAAGTGACTGGAACTGCCTGCTGTTGGCCTTGGAAACTGATCGTTGTCACATCAACCCGGCCACCTTTTTTGAAAACTTCCACCAGTTTGTCATCAAGTGGGACCTCAGCAGTACACCCTTGAGGTCGGCAATGCAGATACGGAACGACTGCTGAACGTTTGCCGTCGACCTGAATTTGAATTCCCGGCGGCAATGACCGACCCGTGGGAACAAAAATCTGGAAGGCGCGCCGTTCGTTTTCCCCTTCAATTTCTATCAGGCTCAACGTAACGATGTTCACACCGCCCGGCCCCTGAACGCGGAATTGAACGTTACAAGTGTTGCTACCATCACGCTCATTACACGCCTTGAACCAACCGGACACTCGCACTTGTGACGCCGAATTCTGTTGTGCGTTGGCTACTAATGACGACATCAAAGTTGCGCCACCCATTGCAATTGCGATTGCGAAGGTTTTCAAAATACCCTTACTCACTTGCTGTTCCTCCGCTATCACGCGCCGCGTCCTGTGCTTCCTGAAGCTTTTTAAGAATGTCCGATGACTTTTCTTTCAATTGCTCTTCAAGCTTCTTTTGTCTTTGCGCCAGTTCCTCTGGATTAATCGGATCGCCGTCATAAGCTTCAACGAACCCGGCAAGTGTAATCTCGATTGGATTTTCTTTCCCCTGCCAGTTCATGGACGTCACATTGATCTTGGACGCACCTTTGAGCTTTGCGACGAGTGCATCGTCCAGGATTTGTTCGGCCGCACATATTCTAGGCGTACAAAAAGAAAACGGAATCCGCGTTTCCTCCTCTGCATCGACTTTCATCTTTAAACCCGGTCTGATCATCCGCCCGGTAGGAACGGTAATCTGAAAGACTTTACGTTCGATTTTCCCGGTGATCTCAGCAAGATTGATGGAGGTGATTACCTGACCAGTAGATGCCACCGCTTGATACTGAACGTTACAAATCTTGTTGTCGCCCTGATCAGAACAGGCTTTGAACCACCCGTTCGAATTAACAGCGTCTTGGGACATTGCGGGAGCCGTACCCACCAAGCCGGAAATACCAGCCAAAAAAGCAGCCGCCGCCACTCGTGATCTTCTAAGCATGAAAAGCCTCTCGCGATCCGGTTCAAATCTGAGGTCCTTACGAAACACAATTGCGCCGAAAATTGGACAAATGCTCGTTATCAGACGTCGCACAGTGGAATAGCCGGATTGCTGACACTTTTCCAGCCCACAATCTGCAAAACCCAAGGTTTATGCTAGCTTGGTCGACATGAAGATTCGGACGATTACCTTTCTGTTTTTTTTGTTTTCCGCAGCAGTGCCATTCATTGACACTGTGACTGCGCAACCTGCCCACGGTATCGCCATGCACGGCGAACCCGCACTTCCTCCTGACTTCGCCCATTTTCCTTATGTGAACCCAGACGCTCCCAAAGGTGGATCGATAACCTATGGTGTGTTGGGAACGTTCGATTCTGTGAATCCGTTTATTCTGAAAAGCATGCGTACCAACGCCCGCGGAAGTTGGGACCATCAATTTGGCCGTCTGGTTTTTGAAAGCCTGCTGTTCAGGTCCCGAGACGAGCCGTTCACCATGTACGGCTTGCTGGCAGAGAAAGTTGAATGGCCAGACGACCGCAGCTGGATAGAGTTCACACTTGACCCGGATGCCAAATGGTCGGACGGCATGCCCGTAACCGTAGAAGATGTCCAATTCACCTACGAATTGTTGACCGAAAAAGGACGACCGCCTTTCAATTCACGCATGAACAAAATTGACCGGATTGAAAAAACTGGTGACCGAAAAGTGCGGTTCATCTTCAATAAAAATGCGGACCGCGAATTTCCAATGATTATTGCGCTAAGCCCGGTCCTGCCCAAACATGCAATCGACTTCGAGGCGTTTGATCAGTCGTCGTTAGCGCCCATGGTCGGCAGCGGCCCATATCTAATGGATGAAATTGTCCCGGGAAAAGTGGTCACCTATCAGAGAAACCCCGATTATTGGGCAAACGACCTGCCGTCGCGCGTCGGTTTCGCCAATTATGATACCGTTAAAATTGAATATTACCGCAACTCAAACAGTTTGTTCGAAGCCTTTAAAAAAGGTTTGGTCGATGTCTTTCCAGAGTCTGACCCTGCCTCTTGGCGTCGAAATTTCAACTTTCCGGCAATTGCAAATGGCGATGTTGTGAAAGACGAGTTCGAAACGGGCACGCCTGCGAAAATGCAGGGATTTGTGTTCAATACCCGCCGCGAAATTTTCAAAAATGACAAACTGCGCGAAGCGCTGATCATGTTGTTTGATTTCGAATGGATCAACCGCAATCTGTTTTTTGGCGCTTATGAACGCACAGTGAGTTTTTGGCATGGCTCAGAACTCTCTTCGCAGGGTGTTCCCGCAAGTGCTGAAGAGAAAACGCTCCTCGGCCCGTATCTTGATCAGGTTAAGCCTGAAGTTCTTGACGGGTCCTATGCGCCACCCGTCTCAGACGGGAGCGGTCGGGATCGCTCTGTGCTGCGAAAAGCATTCTCCGTTCTGCGTGAAGCCGGGTATGCAAGAAAAGATGGTAAACTGGTGGGCCAGTCCGGGCAGGTTTTGAAGTTTGAAATTCTTACGCGCTCTTCACGCCAGGAGAAACTTGCAATTGCCTATAAACGCAGTCTCTCGCAATTGGGTATTGAGGTGACGATCCGCACTGTCGACGATGCTCAGTACCAACGGCGCGTTCAAGACTATGACTACGACATGGTTTTGCAGACCTATACCGCATCACTTTCACCGGGGATTGAACAGGTCTGGCGCTGGGGTAGCAAGGCTGCGGACATACCCGGGACCTTCAACTTTGCAGGCGTCCAAAGTCCGGCTATTGATGCCATGATTGACCATCTCCTCCAGGCAAAAACGCGTGACGAGTTCATCACAGCTGTTCGGGCCTATGACAGGCTTTTGATTTCCGGTGACTATCTCGTTCCGCTATTTCACATAGATCAGCAATGGGTTGCCCGATGGGATTATATCAAACGTCCTGACAAGACCTCTCTTTATGGCTACCAATTTGAAACCTGGTGGGATGACCGGGCAGCTAAACAAAAGGCGTTGAGCCAGTGACACAACAAGAAACCCTCGAAATTGATGTGATCTCAGATGTGATGTGTCCGTGGTGCTATATCGGCAAAACCAATCTCGATGCTGCCATCTCGCAAATGGGTGATGTGGACGTGGTCGTGAGATGGCGCCCTTATCAATTGGACAATACCCTGCCGAAGGAGGGATTGGACCGCGCCACATATCTCAACAACAAGTTTGGCGGGGAAGAACGGGCGCAAGAGATCTACAATCGGATTCGAGAAGCGGGGAAAGCCCTCGATATTGATTTCAATTTCGACGCCATGAAGGTTTCACCGAATACGCTTGATGCGCACCGTGTAATTTTGTGGGCCGGTGGTCAGAGCAACGAAATCCAGAACCTGCTTGTTGAAAGACTGTTTGAGATTTTCTTTTTTGAAGGCGGCAATATTGGACTGGATGAAGTGCTTGTTAAAGCGGCAGAGCACGCCGGCATGGATGGCTCGATCGTTGAGAGCCTCCTCAAAACATCTGATGATAAAGACCGTGTATCCGCCGAGATTGACCATGCACGCCAGATGGGTGTGCAGGGCGTTCCTTGTTTCATAGTTGACAACAAGTTCGCGGTAATGGGCGCTCAGCCTGCCGATCAATTGGTTGGTGCCATGAAACATGCCTTAGCAGAGCGCGAGAAAGCGAAATCCTAACTGATCACCGCTTCGATGCTCTAAAACACCAAAAGGTATCAGGCCGCTTTATCTATCTCATCCACAAAGCTGACAAGCTTGGTGAGAACGACTGCGGAACCTTTGAGGCGTTTTTCCGAACTCTCCCAGTCCCGTGAGAGGAAAATGCTCTGATCGGGGCGTATCTTTGCATGGGGACCTTGTTCGCCAAGCCATTGTACAAGTTGTGGTCCAGCAGGAAAATCGTTGTTGCGGAAGCTAATGACGACCCCTTTGGGCCCTGCATCCACTTTCTCCACATTCGCCCGGAAACACAGCCCCTTGATGAAAACAATTTTGAGAAGGTACTCGACTTCTTCTGGCAATGGACCAAAACGATCGATCAGTTCCGCACCGAATGCGTCGATTTCTTCTGCCGTCCGCAAATCCGACAGACGACGGTAAAGGTTCAAACGCAATTGCAGATCCGGAATGTAGTTTTCGGGAATCAGAACTGCAGCGCCAATTGAAATTGAAGGCGACCATTTTTCGTCAGCCACAAAGCCTTCGGTGTCTTTGAGTTCGGCCACTGCTTCTTCCAGCATTTGCTGGTACAATTCATAGCCCACTTCCCTGATCTGGCCCGATTGCTCCTCACCTAGCAAGTTACCGGAACCCCGAATATCGAGATCATGACTGGCTAACTCGAAGCCTGCACCAATCGAGTTCAGAGACTGAAGCACTTTCAATCGACGCTCTGCGGTTGCAGTCATGGTTTTATTGACCGGCAACGTGAAGATCGCATAGGCGCGTGTCTTTGAACGCCCAACCCGGCCGCGCAGCTGATACAATTGCGCCAAACCAAACATATCGGCGCGATGGACGATGAGCGTATTGGCCGTGGGGATATCGAGACCTGACTCCACAATCGTAGTGGAAAGCAGAACATCGTATTGCCCTTCGTAAAAGGCGTTCATGACATCATCAAGCTCACCGGGCGCCATCTGTCCGTGCGCAACAGCAACCTTCAATTCGGGCACGTTCTCTTCGAGGAACCGTTTGCGCTCCTCCAAATCACTGACCCTCGGACAAACATAGAAACTCTGCCCTCCCCGATATCGTTCGCGCAGCAGTGCTTCGCGCACTGTGAGAGGATCGAATGGAGTGATAAATGTCCGCACCGCCATCCTGTCAACCGGTGCAGTGGTGATGAGCGAAAGTTCGCGAACACCAGTGAGTGCAAGTTGTAGAGTACGCGGTATGGGCGTTGCTGAAAGTGTTAGTACATGCACATCAGATTTCAGTTCTTTCAGCCGTTCCTTGTGTTTGACACCGAACCGTTGCTCTTCATCAATAACCAAAAGACCGAGGCGCTTGAACTCTACGGATTTACCCAATAGCGCATGAGTTCCAACCACAATGTCCACTGTGCCTTCTTTCAGACCCTGCTTGGTTTTGGTCAGTTCGGCATTACCCACAAGCCTTGATGCGTGGTGCACATTCACCGGTAGTCCTTTGAAACGCTCTGAGAATGTTTTGAAATGCTGTCTCGCCAACAGGGTAGTCGGCACCACAATGGCCACTTGTTGACCAACCATGGCCGCAATAAAGGCTGCCCGTAATGCAACTTCAGTCTTGCCAAAACCAACATCTCCGCAGACCAGACGATCCATGGGATGCCCGGAGCCAAGATCATCAAACACGGCATCAATTGCCCGCATCTGATCCTCAGTCTCTTCATAGGGGAAGCGCGCGGCAAATTCGTCGTATAGACCTTGTGGCGGGACAATGCGCTCTGCCGTTTTCAAAGCCCGTTCAGCGGCAATTCGGATCAATTGATCGGCCATCTCCAGCAGACGTTTCTTGAGTTTTGCCTTGCGGGACTGCCACGCAACACCGCCAAGTTTATCAAGAACAACTTCTGTGTCGGAACTTCCGTAGCGTGATAACAGTTCAATGTTTTCGACAGGCAGAAAAAGCTTGTCATCGCCGGCATATCGCAACTCGAGGCAATCGTGGGGCGCGCCTGCGGCTTCAATCGTTTGCAGCCCAATGAAGCGGCCTATTCCGTGATCCACATGCACCACCACATCACCTTCAGACAGGCTTGATGCTTCGGATATGAAATCCTTGTCTTTGCGTTTTCCTGAACGCCTCACAAGCCGATCACCGAGTATGTCTTGTTCTGCCAGAATGGCGACTTGTTCAGTCTCAAAGCCCTGCTCTATGGGCAAAACCCCAATACAGAGCGCGGTACCCGGTTTTTCAAAAAACTCGCCGTAATTGGTTACAGTCTGAAGGCCACCCAGATCATAATCATCAAGCACCTGCTGCATTCGATCAAGCGACCCCTCAGACCACGCAGCCAGAAGTATTTTTGTTCCACTTTTCTGCAAGGCTTTGACGTGTTGAGCCACCGCTTCGAATACATTCTGCCCGGCAGAACGTTCGACGGCGAATGTGCGTCCCCCTTTTCCACCGGCACTCACTGTGCGAAGCGACTCCGTCTCCGGTTGGTCAAAAGTGGAGATGGATATGGCAGCAATACTTCTTAGCCCAGCCAACACTTCGTCTTTAGATAGATAAAGGCTTTCCGGCTTAACGGGCTTATAAGGGGTGCCTCCTTCGATTTTCTCTTCCACCGCCTGCAGTCGCGCTTCGAAGTGATCCGTAATTTGTTCACTCCTGCTCCCGAGGGCTTCTGCAAGATCGTAGGAATACGAGAAGCGAAATCCTTCGGCATATTCGAACAGGGTGTCGAGTTCTTCGTGAAACAGCGGAAGCCAATGTTCCATCCCTGCAAAGCGACGATTGTCGCTGATCGCCTGATAGAGCGCGTCATCGCGCGTGGCCGCACCAAACAGCGAGACATATTCCTGACGAAAACGCTGAATTAATTCCTGTGTGAGACTGATTTCGCTCACCGCTCCCAGTGAAAAGTTTTTTCTCTGTTCCGTTGTTCGCTGCGTTACCGGATCAAAAAGCCGGATCGATTCCAATGTATCGCCGAAAAAATCGAGCCGGACCGGCTGATCACTGCCGGGGACAAATATGTCAAGAATACCACCCCTTACGGCAAATTCACCACGTTCTCTAACGGTGGGTACGCGTTCATATCCATCTGTGCCAAGGCGTTGCGTAAGCGCATCCATGTCGATGCGGTTTCCCGGAAGCATGCTTGTCTGCTGTGTCGCCAGTACGTCTTTGGGTACATTGCGCTGCAAGACAGCATTCGCGGTGGTCAGAACCAGCAGAGGCGGGTCGCCTGCAGATCTGGTGCCCAGCTTGTTGAGCGTCTCAATGCGGTCTGCAACGACCTGGCTGCTGGGCGACACCCGATCATAAGGCAAGCAATCCCACGCCGGAAGAATTACCGTTTCCAACCAAGGCGCGAAAAAACCGATGCTTTCGGCAATATTGCTGACCTGTTGTGGGTTTGAACATATATGTACCAAGCCCTTTGAACCGGTAGCCAAACCAGCAAGTTCGGATAATACCAATGCTTCCTGCCCGGTTGCCACATTTGTGACGACCGTCGCCGGACCATCATCGAAAACACTTTGAAAACGCGAGGCGTCACCCATTTTGATGGCTATCGATCGTATAGGCGCGAACTTCGTTAAAGATGGTTTCCAGATCAGACAAGGGAAACGGAACTTCGCCGGTGAACCAAGTCAACAGATCGCGATCATGTTCACTCATCAGCATTTCAAATGCATCAATCGTTTCGTCATCCATTGACGGAAGATGATCGGTCGCAAAACGCCCAAGAATGATGTCCATTTCTTTGATGCCGCGATGGTTCGCGCGGTAGATGAGGCGTTTAACGCGCGTTTCTTTTTCAATGTCATCCATGGATAGGGCCTTGCCGCTCAACCTCTGTTTCTGTTGAAATCGGGTTATAGTGTTGTTGCTATGGTTTGTCAGCCTGATACCGTCACCACATCGACAGAAATCACGGTATGCGGCCATGCGTCCTGAAATTCTCAATCCACTTTTCAGACCCGTGTCGAGCCTTGAGGGTATCGGACCAAAACTCGAAAAAGCACTCACAAGACTTTTTTACGGTCGCGAGAATGGGGAGCCAGCGCGCGTCGCCAACCTTCTTTTTCATATACCCCATTCGATCATTGATCGCCAACACCAGCCAACCATAGCTACGGCTGTTGAGGGTGTTACGGTCACTCTGAAAGTTCATGTGGATCGTCACTTGCCCCCTCCCCGCGGAAACCTACGCGTTCCATATCGGATCGAAGTGCATGACGAGAGTGGTGAAATGTCACTCGTTTTTTTTCGTAGGGGTGGCGATTGGCTAACCAAGACAATGCCCGTAGGTGAGACCCGGTATGTTAGTGGGAAAGCCGAATGGTTCAACGGCAAGCTGAATATGGTCCATCCAGATCATATGGTCAGTAAAGAAGAGTTTTCTAACATGCCATTGGTCGAGCCGATCTACCCGCTCGTGGCGGGCCTCTCCGCAAAGGTCATCAGAAAATCAATTCGAACGGCCCTGGAGTTACTTCCCGCGCTTCCCGAGTGGGCTGATAGCAATTTGATGCAACGCGAACGCTGGCCTGACTTTAAAAGCGCAATTACACAGCTTCACAATCCGAGAGACATACTGGATTTGCAACCTCAATCATCGGCGAGGCGTCGTCTCGCCCATGATGAACTGCTCGCAGGTCAATTGGCTCTGGCCCTGTTAAGGGATCGGCTTCGAAAATCATCGGGAAAGGCACGAATAGGCACAGGTGATCTATCTGAGAAATTACTCGCCCATTTGCAGTTTGATCTCACCAATGCGCAGAAGCGATCGATCAATGAAATAAATGACGATCTGAAAGCGCCGGAACGTATGTTGCGACTATTACAAGGCGATGTGGGTTCGGGAAAAACCATTGTTGCTTTAATGGCGGCTCTACGAGTGATTGAGGGTGGTGAACAGGCCGCGATCATGGCGCCTACGGAAATCCTCGCCCGACAACATCTAGCCAGTATGAAACCACTCTGTGACGCGATTGGGGTTACGATCAAACTCCTTACCGGCAAGGACAAGGCATCAGAGCGCCGTGAAACGCTGGCGGGCCTACAATCAGGCGAAATTGATCTTGTCGTGGGTACGCACGCGCTCTTTCAATCATCTGTCGCCTTTAACGCGTTGGGTCTGGTAGTTGTCGATGAGCAACATCGGTTCGGCGTCCACCAACGTTTGACACTGGGTGAAAAAGGAGCGGCCACCGATGTTCTTGTGATGACGGCAACGCCTATTCCACGCACTCTGGTACTAACCCATTACGGGGACATGGATGTCTCGAAACTGGATGAGAAACCTCCCGGCCGCCAGCCAATCCAGACAAACGCAGTTAGTTCGGAACGGATCGAAGAACTCATCCAACGGACCATCACTGCTGTCGGAAACGGACAGAAAATTTACTGGATATGCCCGCTTGTTGAAGAGAGCGAAGAAGTAAATGCCATGTCAGCGGAAGATCGGCACCGGGATTTGGCTTCTCGTATTGGCGAAGCTGCAGTGGGCCTCGTCCACGGGCGGATGAGTGTGGACGAGAAAAATGCAGCGATGAAGGCCTTCAAGAATGGCGAAACCCGCGTTCTTGTCGCCACCACAGTGATTGAAGTGGGCGTTGATGTGCCCGATGCCACGATCATGGTGATCGAACATGCCGAGCGCTTCGGCCTCGCACAATTGCATCAGCTGAGAGGACGTGTGGGACGTGGAAGCGACGCATCAAGCTGTATTCTGCTATACTACACGCCACTCTCTGAGACGGCGCAGGCACGTCTGAAAATTTTGCGTGAAACGGAAGATGGTTTCCAGATTGCAGAAGAAGACCTCAAACTGCGTGGTCAGGGTGAAGTTCTAGGCACCCGGCAATCGGGAACGCCCGGATTTGATCTCGCTAGTATGGAGCATCATTCTGATATTCTGGACATTGCACGTGACAGCGCAAAAATGGTGATGGCAACAAACCCGGATTTAGACGGTGAACAGGGCGAAGCATTGCGCGTATTGCTCTATCTGTTTGGACAGGATCAGGCGATTAAGTTGCTAAGAGCGGGCTAGGTTGCTTTCCGTTTCTTGGCAACTTCCACAACGGATGCCGGCTGCTCCGGCGCTACGAGACCCGCTGAGATAACAAGCTTTGCCGCTTGCTCAACGGTCATTTCCAAGATCGTTGCATCCTCTTTCGGCACAAAAAGCAAAAAGCCCGAGGTAGGGTTTGGTGTTGTGGGAAGGAAAACCGAAATCGTTTCTTGACCCTTGGCTTTCAAAACCGTGTCCACCTCACCACGCGTATCCGTGGCGATGAACGCCAGTGCATATAGACCGGGCCGAGGGTATTCGATCAGACAAACTTTCTCAAAAGACGTCTCCTGCTCGGAAAACACCGTTTGAAAAATCTGCTTCAAACCGGAATAGAGGTTTCTCACGAAAGGCATACGCCCAAGCAAGTGTTCGCCGTAACTCACAATCGTGCGGCCAATGAAGTTTGCAGTGAGAAAGCCCACAATTGTGATCAGAAAAAATGCAACGATCAGGCCAAAGCCCGGGATCGAAAACGGCAGATAAGTATCAGGATTGTAGACCGCCGGGATATAGGGCTTTACCCAACTGTCCACCCAACCAATAAACGACCAAACAAGATAAGCTGTAATGGCCAATGGCGCACAAATGATGAACCCGGTCAGAAAATAGTTTCTGAGGCGGGTCAGTCCACTGGCACGCTTGGGCTTGATATCTTTGTCGGACATGAAAACTTAAGAGTTGCAGAATTTTCGGCTACCTAACTTGAGCCACCGAAACCCGTGGAACGCAAGTTAATTATTCGACAGTTACGGATTTAGCGAGGTTTCGCGGCTGGTCAACGTCGGTCCCCATCAAAACAGCGGTATGATATGCCAGCAATTGAATTGGCATTGCATAGATCAACGGCGTCAGAATGTCGGGCACAGCCGGCATCACGATTGTATGTTCAGCGTTGATCGAAGCAGCATCCGCGCCTTTCTCGTCGGTGATCAAAATTATACGACCACCCCGTGCGGCGACTTCCTGCATGTTCGAAACAGTCTTGTCGAAAATATTATCATGTGGCGCGATCACGACGACAGGCATCTCCTCATCAATCAGAGCAATCGGACCATGTTTCAATTCGCCGGCTGCATAGCCTTCCGCATGGATATATGAAATCTCTTTCAGTTTGAGCGCACCTTCCATTGCAAGCGGATAGCTCGTGTCACGCCCCAAATACAAAACATGCCGAACCTTTTGCAGGTCTTGGGCAACCTTTTCGATTTGGGGTTCTTGCCGCAATGCCTGGTTGATATAACGGGGTGCTTCGGTCACATCACGAACGAGTTGCCGCTCTTCTTCAGGTGTAATCGTGCAGCGCGCGCGGCCTGCAGCAATACTTAAAGAAACCAACGTAGCTAATTGACATGTAAAGGCTTTTGTTGAAGCAACGCCAATTTCTGGGCCCGCAAGCGTGGGAAATACAACATCCGACTCCCGGGCAATTGTTGATTCCCTTACGTTTACCACGGCACCGATATGCTGACTCTGTGACTTACAATACCGAAGCGAAGCAAGCGTATCTGCGGTTTCCCCCGATTGCGAAATGAACAGTGACAATCCGCTTTTCGCCATTGGCATTTCGCGATATCGAAACTCTGACGCGATATCGATGTCCACCGGCAAACGAGCATAGCGTTCAAACCAATACTTACCCACAAGACCTGCAAGGAACGCAGTTCCACACGCTGAAATCGCCACACGATCCAGATTTGCAAAATCGAATGGTAAATCCTCGGGCATGCGGGTTTGGCATTTGCCAAAGTCCATATAGTTAGACAGGGTGTGTGCGATCACCTCCGGCTGCTCATAGATTTCCTTTTGCATGAAGTGCCTGTGGTTCCCCTTATCCACCAAAAGGCTTGAACCGACAGACAGTTGCATTGCCCGATTTGCGGGCTCGCCATTCATGTCAAATATTTCAACTTCAGTTTTGGTAACGACGCACCAATCACCGTCTTCGAGATATGTGATCTTGTTCGTGAACGGCGCGAGCGCAATGGCATCAGAACCAATATACATGCTGCCTTCACCATGCCCGATTGCAAGCGGCGGTCCGTTTCGTGCACCCACAATCAAATCGGGATAATCCTTAAACATAATAGCCAGGGCAAATGCACCCTCTAGCCGCTTGATTGCAGCCAAGGCAGCTTCTTTGGGTGTTAGGCCAGACTTCATATGTTTCGCAACGAGATGCGCCACGACTTCCGTGTCAGTTTCTGATGCAAATGCGTATCCATCAGCTTCCAACTCATCACGAAGGTCGCGGAAATTCTCAATGATCCCATTGTGAACAAGCGCCACGTTTTCGGAGAAGTGCGGATGCGCGTTGACCTCATTGGGAACACCGTGTGTGGCCCAACGGGTGTGTCCTATTCCTGTGGTTCCGTGTAGCGGACTTTCTTCCAGACGCTGCGCAAGATTAACGAGTTTTCCCTCTGCGCGCCGCCGATCCAGACGATCATCCTCGAAGGTCGCAACTCCGGCAGAATCATATCCGCGATACTCAAGCCGCTTTAAGGCATCGACCAGAAGCGGTGCCACAGGTTCATTTCCAACTATTCCGACAATGCCGCACATGCGTCAGTCCCCTCAGCGCATTCCAACTAATGGTTTGTAACCACATTGTTGAAGCAGAAAAATTCAATTCCGGTTTCAATACATTTCGAATGAAATACTATCAGGCTTATCTTACCAAGCGGAAAGCATGGATGGTTAATCGCTGTTTAATCTCGCTTTGATCGCTCAGCTTTCAGCTTTACGTTGCGCTCACGGATAAGGGCTGCGTACCCTTCTTTATTGGCTTGCTTACCCCGTGCAATTCCAAGGCCGTTTTCAGGGATATTCTCAGTGATTACAGATCCCGATGCCACATAAGCACCGTCGCCAATCGTTACCGGTGCCACCAATGAAGAGTTTGAGCCGATAAACGACCCTGCACCTATGGTGGTTTTGTGTTTGTTCATGCCATCGTAATTGCAGGTGATCGTGCCTGCGCCGATATTTGCTTTCTCGCCGATTTCCGCATCACCGATATATGTGAGATGGTTTACCTTCGCGCCCGTTTGGATATTTGCGTTTTTGATC
>CAWUJX010000017.1:0-34356 GCA_963922635.1 uncultured Hyphomicrobiales bacterium
ATCAAAGGCAATTGTTCATATCCGCTTGAAATTAGCGAGTTCCTCAGGCCTCATTTCACCGTCGGCGAAGATCATACGCACCAGAAGAATCAACTCACTGGTAAGCTGCAAATCTTCCGCTACCCGTTTGACCGATTTGTCGGCTTCGAGCCAATCTTTGATTTGGTCAACAATGCGCATATTCAGGCCTCCCTCCGGTCAGTTTCACTTAGCAAATTATTAACCATCGCGGGCGACTTTATTAACCACTCATATCTGAGTCGCACAAACACAAAAATTGCGAAAGTCGGGGCTGGAAATGGCAGAGATTGCCTTGGAGACAGATTTGTTCTCCACATTCAATTCATTATCCATGGGCATTCTGGCCCTTGATAAGGCCGACAATGTGGAACTGTTCAATCCAGCGTTCTTGAACATCTGGAAGATACCAGCTGACAAACTCGCCATTGGCGACCCGGTCAAGAAGTTTTTGGAAACGTCCGCGATCACGATTGTGGAAGCTGATGATACTGAAGCGGTAAAAACTTTCAGCGACGATCACTCGGCTAAAATCGCGGAGGGCACAGATCAGCCATTTATCGTGGAATGTCCGGACGGCACACAGCTTCTTTGTTCAATCACCAAATTGCGCGATGGCGGAACGCTCGTTTCTTACCTTGATGTCTCAGCGAACTCTTTTGGCATCGACGCTTCCAAAAACTCTCAGAAATCATCAAACGATTCAGCTAATGCTGAGCAAACAGACTTTGAACGCCAGATTGCCGAGGGGATCGAAGCCCTCGAAGATGGTTTCGTGCTCTTTGATGATGAAGACCGCCTGGTCATTTGTAACGAGGCCTTCAGAGAACAATTCAAAGATGTGCCCAACCTGGATTCAATCTTGATACCGGGCGTCACGTATTTGGACATGACTTCGAAACTGGCCCATTCAGGCATTATTCCCGGCATCGAAGGCAAGGAAAAAGAATTCGTCGAACAACTCGTTCAAACAAGACGGAGTGAACTGGGTCTATCAAAGACATTCAAAACTCATGACGGAAAATGGATCCGACAGCGCGATGTGAAAACGCATTCCGGCGGCATCGTCGGCACGCGGATCGATGTGAGCGAAGTAAAAGACAACGAAGAACGGGTGAAACACACGAGCGATTTGCTCGACTCCGCCACAAAAGCCATGCCTCAGGGCCTGCTGGTTCTCGATACAGAAAAAGTTCTCTACTTCAATCCACGCTTGCTCGAAGTCTTCGACATGGACCCGGAAGCTAACGAAATCTTCGTTGGTCAGCCGCTGGAAGAGTTTCTTGAAAACCATGTGATCCGCCTCAATCACGAACAGCCTGAGGAAGTGAAAACACGCATTCGCAACCGTATTGCGAAAGGCGAAAACTACACGCTGGAACACGCAACCCAAAACGGGAAAACCATTCGAATTCAGGGTGTGGGGCAAAATAGCGGCATCTACCTTTACACCTACACTGATATTTCGGACGAAAAGGCGTTTCAGGAATCCCTCGCCCGTCGTGAAGACCTTCTAAACTCCATTCTCTCTGCTTCTGAGAACGGAATTCTTGTGACCAATGGTTTTAATGAGGTCGTTACATATAACTACAAGGCGAAAGATGCTCTCGGGTTCGGCGAGGATGATGAAGTCTACGGATTTAATTACGAAGAGCTTCTCGGAATTCAATTTGACCGGAAAAGCTATGAAGGTCTGGAAGCTACCGGTCTGGACCGGGACGAATTTATCGCTAAGGCAATGCGACGGTCGAAAGCTGCACTGAAGGAAGCCAAAACGATCCATATGGCCGATGGCAAAGTGCTTCGATACCGCATTCGCGAACTGGAAAACGGGTATCTGGTTCACAGCTACATTGATATTACGAGAGAAAAGAAGCGCGAAACTGAGCTCGAAATGGCGCGCAATGATATCACCGGCACGATGGATCGTCAGGTCCGAATTGCCGAGGCGCTGGCGCAGGGACTGATCGTATTTGAGGACGAAGAAATCGTTTTCTTTAATTCCCGGGCAAAAGAGCTTCTCGAACTGCCCGATTCAATTCTGTTTGAAGGCCAGACCCTTGACGGTTTCTTGACCATGCAAGCTGAAGCCGGCCATTTCGCGGAAATGGAAGCCGATACAGATTTCATGGAGCGCAAC
This sequence comes from uncultured Hyphomicrobiales bacterium, assembly GCA_963922635.1. Taxonomy (GTDB): domain Bacteria; phylum Pseudomonadota; class Alphaproteobacteria; order Rhizobiales; family Rhizobiaceae; genus JAALLB01. Next base: position 2,159 of record CAWUJX010000017.1, read on the forward strand.
CGCAAAAAGATCAGTTCCGGTGAACCCTATCAGATCGACCGTACAACCAAGAGTGGTCGCCAATTGCGCGTTGATGGTGTGCCAGACGCAGCGACAAATTCGATCATTATTACATTCACGGACATCACAAATCTGAAAGAGCGTGAAGCCGAACTTGAAAATGCCAAAGCCGAGACAGAAGCGGCAATGTTCGAAGTTCACAAGAACCAGGAATTGTTTGAAGCCTTCGCAAACACCAATTCCGACTGGTTTTTCCGGATGGATAGCGAACTCCGGTTTTCCTATGTGTCTGATGCTTATACGCAGGTCACCGGGGCTAACCCCGAAAAATTTCTTGGCAAAACACGGCGTGAAACGGGCATTCCCGGTGTTGATCCGGTGGCGTTTGAAGCGCACCTGGACGACCTTGAAAACCATCGCGCTTTCCGTGACTTCACACACCCGAGAACAAATACCCGCGGCGAGACCGTTTGGTTTTCCATCAGTGGTAATCCCATTTTTGATGCGAACGGTCAGTTTGAGGGATATGTGGGTTCGGGTCGCGATGTGACAGAGAACGTCCGCAAGCAGACAGAACTTGAAGCGGCAAAACGCGAGGCTGAATCAGCGGAGCGCGCAAAGTCAGAGTTTCTTGCAAATATGAGCCATGAAATCCGTACGCCGATGAACGGTGTGATGGGCATGGCTGAATTGCTTGCGACGACCGAACTCGATGCAAAACAGAAAATGTTCACGGATGTGATTGTAAAATCCGGCGCATCATTGCTCACGATTATCAACGACATCCTCGATTTCTCAAAAATCGATGCGGGTCAGCTGGAACTGGATTTGGCCCCCTTCAACATGCGCGAAGCAATCGAAGATGTGGCAACACTGGTCTCCGCGAAGGTTGCGGAAAAAGACCTTGAGATGATCGTGCGCATCAAACCAGGCCTTCCTAATATGGTGGTTGGAGACGCTGGCCGTTTCCGCCAGATCATCACCAATCTTCTTGGAAATGCAGTGAAGTTCACTGAAAAAGGGCACATCTACGTCAACATTGACGGTGAGACCGATGACAACAATCAGGTTCATCTGAAATGCTCTGTGGAAGATACTGGTATCGGCATCGAACCCGATAAATGTGAGCAAATCTTCAGCAAGTTCTCGCAAGTCGACACCTCGGCAACCCGTAAACACGAGGGAACCGGCCTAGGGCTTTCCATTTCGTCTTCTCTTGTCAGCCTCATGGGCGGGCAACTGAAGGTCAAAAGCGCCCTCGGCGAAGGCTCAACCTTCTGGTTTGAAGTAAGCTTCGATGTGCACGGTGAAGCGACAAACAAGGCTTCGGTTATCCCAAGTGAATTGGCGAATGCACGCGTATTAATTATCGACGACAACGAAGTGAACCGTTCAATTCTTACAGAACAAATGACCGCATGGAAGTTCGATTCCGCTGCTGCACAAAATGGAGAAGAAGGACTTGCGATCATTGAAGCGGTTCTCGCCAACTCCATGGACATCGATCTCGTTATTCTCGACTACCAAATGCCGGGGATGAGCGGTGCTGATGTATTGGCAAAAATGCGCAGTGATCAGAAGATGCGGGACATACCGGTGATCATGCTCACATCGGTTGATAGTTCGGAGTCAAACCGCAGGTTGAGCGAACTTGGAGCAGAAGCAAATCTCACCAAGCCCACCAGGTCATCGCTGCTGTTGGAAACCATAATGCAGGTAATCGCCAATAATCGGGCTTCCTTCAAACGGTTCAACGGCGAGAGTGAAAATTCAGAGACCGGTAACATGGCTGATGAAACACCTGCTGAGCTCGCCGCGCCAACCTCTGAAACCCGGACAACCCCAACAGTTGTGGATGATGCTCAGTTGGACGTCCTCGTCGCGGAAGACAACGAAGTCAACCAAGTGGTGTTTCGTCAAATTCTGGAAGATATTGGCGTATCATTCCAGATCGTTGAAAATGGAAGATTGGCGGTTGCTGCTTACAAAGCGCGTAAACCGAAAATGATCCTGATGGATGTCTCCATGCCGGAAATGAACGGCAAAGAAGCCACGCAAAAAATCCGGTCAGTTGAAAAACAAAATGGCGAGAGCCGCATTCCGATTGTAGGCGTCACTGCACACGCCCTCAAAGGGGACATGGAATCGTGTATCGATGCCGGGATGGATGATTATCTTTCCAAACCTGTTTCACCACAGAAACTGGCATTGAAGGTTCAACAATGGTTGAAGCTCAATCTCGATGTTGAGAAGACTGGATAGAAAAACGATTTTTTTGCGGGCTTGAGCAATAGGCTCAGCGCGATAATCAGAAAATCTAAAAAACTGCGTGCTTTATTTCTTGCTGAAAAGGCCACCAAGCCGACGCATTTTCTTTGGTCGCTCTTCTTTTTCAGGAGCCTGAACGTTGATCTCCGGAGCCATCTTTCCGGCTAGGGAACGTAATGCGGCCACGTCAACTTTACGGCGAACACCGGCCCACTCTTCATCGCCATGCAACTCTCTTTCAAATTGCGATTGATCAAAGTTTTCACCGAGCTGCTCAATCAATTCCTGGCGTTCTGCAGTTTTACGCATTTGCTCTACGCGCTCATGCATGGCGCGTTCCGCCGGATCTTCAAGATCGAACTTCGGACTTTCGTCGAGAGTTTCTTCTGGCAGCTCGTTGATGCCATGCGCCTCATTTCGTTCGCAGACCAAACGCGACAACGGCACATTGCTCGCGTCATCAAACTCATATGAGACACGAATGACTTCGCTTTCTTCACGGCCAAACGTATCACCATCGGGAAATTGCAGACCCGTATTCTTCACGATTGAGATAAAATGCATGACCTGCGCAATCATGTCCTCGTGAGGAATTGTACGGTCTTCCATGATCACTTCACTGCCGATTATGGTGGAAGCACCGAAGGTTCTTACATATCGCGAACCCTCTTGCTCACCGTGCTGCACATGCACCATCAATGAAAAGTCTTTGTGGTCAATCGCAAGTTTCAGGAACTGCTGCATTCCCACAAGTCGATCAGACTGCGCCCAATAAACAGCGAGCGGATGGTTGGAACTGATATGTATCATCAACAGTGTTTTCAGCATGGAAACACTGAAATCAAAACGCGCGGCATCGAATGACGTGGGTTCAACCTCTTCTTCCTCGCGGAACGGGTCCGGCGGGAAGTTTTCACCATTCGTAATTTTCAAATAGATGTATTTTCGATGCTGCTCCACCGCGTAGGGCGCTTCTTTGAAGTCTCTCTGCGTTTGGGCTGATGCAAGCGTATGAGCGAACGCATCGGGGGCAATGGGACTGTCGAGATAGCTGATTTCAACGGTCAGACCATTTCCATGAAAATGCAATGCATGCGGAGGTGAACTTGCACGGGTTGCCTGAAACACAACCCCGGTGGAAGCCACATGTTCGTTCATCAATCGGAGCAACGCTTCCGGATCCATGATCTTGTAATCATCATAGAGCAACGCTGCTTCAATTTTGTTTGGTAAGAGGCGTTCCATATCTGCACCCTTCAGTATCGATGCAAAAATAGGGAAAAAACCTAAATTCTTCGTTTAACCACACACTCAAATAATAAAGCCGGAAAGCACTTCATTGTCGGTAATATCCTGCCAACGCATACCGCGTTCATCGAGTTTTTCGGTCAGTTTGCCGAAGTTTTCCGCTTTTGTGGTTTCGATCCCGATAAGCACTGAACCAAAGTTTCGCGCAGACTTTTTGAGATATTCAAAACGCGCAATGTCGTCCTCCGGCCCCAGCATCATCAAAAATTCGCGCAAAGCACCCGGGCGCTGAGGAAATTGAAGAACGAAATATTTCTTCAAACCTGTGAACTTTAATGCGCGCTCTTTAACTTCGGGCAAACGTTCAAAATCGAAATTGCCACCCGAAGCTACGCATATCACCGTCTTGCCCGACAAATCCTCTTTGGGCAGGCGCTTAAGCGCATCAATCGCAAGCACGCCCGCAGGCTCCAGAACAATGCCCTCCACGTTCAGCATTTCAATCATCGTGGCACACAGGCCATTGGTCGGCGCCAACACCACTTGTCCAGCATCAAAATGCTCAAGGAGTTCAAAATTGTTTTTGCCGATCTGGGCCACTGCGGCCCCATCCACGAAATTATCAACTTCACTCAGTTTAAGGCGCTCACTCGCAGAGAGGCTGTCGTGGAGACTGGGCGCCAGATCAGGCTCGACAAACGTAAATTCAGGGGAAAGGTCCACGGCAGAAAAGTAGCGCGTGACACCAGACGAAAGCCCGCCACCGCCCACTGGCAAAATTACCCGATCAATTGTTTCATCGTCGGGCATTTGTTCAATCATTTCCTTGGCCACAGTCGCCTGGCCTCTAATGATACGCGGATGATCAAAAGGTGGAACCATCACGCCGCCTTCTTCCTCGCAGAACTCAAGTGCAGCCTCGTTTGCTGCATCGAATCCGTCGCCAACCAAACGGATTTCCACATTTGGAGCACCGAATGAAGAAGTCTTCATCACCTTTTGCTGCGGTGTTGTTTGCGGCATGAAGATCACGCCCTTGCGCTTGAAATTGCGGCAGGCGTGAGCAAACCCCTGCGCATGATTGCCTGCTGATGCGCACACGAACAAGTTCTGGTCAGGCGTTTCTTTCAACGCTGCCATAAGAAACGAGTAAGCGCCCCGGATCTTGTAACTGCGAACAGGTGACAGGTCTTCCCGCTTCAGCCATATGCGCGCGCCGTGCAAATCAGACAAATACTGATTGAACTGCAGCGGCGTTGGCTCCAACACGTTTGCGAGTTGGGCATGAATTTCCGATACTTCCGAGGCAAAATTCTGCATGTTCTTAAAACAGTGATCCCCGCTCTCGCTCATTCCATTAGGCTCTGCTTTCCACAGAATTCGAAATCAGCGGCCCTATTAATATTCCACACCCACCTGTGCTTTCACGCCGGAGCGGAACGGGTGTTTTACCATCTCCATTTCGGTAACAAGGTCAGCGAACTCAATCAGTTCTTCTTTAGCATTCCGACCCGTGATGATCACATGCTTCATTTCCGGCTTGGCTTTCAGAGTTTCGATAATATCGTTCACATCGAGATAATCGTAACGCAGCACGATATTGAGTTCATCGCACAGAACCATATCCAGCTTTTCATCCATGATCATGGCTTTGGCCTTTTCCCAGGCTTGGTTTGCTGCCTCAATGTCGCGCGCCCGGTCCTGCGTCTCCCATGTGAACCCCTCGCCCATGGTCGCCATTTCCACCTGATCACCAAGCTTTTCCAGAATAACCCGTTCTCCGGTTCCCCACTTACCCTTCACGAATTGAACGACGCCCACACGCATACCGTTTCCGAGGGCGCGGAATACCATACCGAATGCTGCAGTGGATTTGCCCTTACCCTTTCCCGTGTGCACCATCGTCAGACCTTTTTCCACGGTCTTGGTGGCGATGATTTTGTCGCGGGCAGCCTTCTTCTTTTTCATTTTTTCCGCATGGCGAGCGTTGAGTTCTTCTTCGCTCATGTTTTTGAGGCGTTCTGATTTTTCAGCCATTGGACATCCTGTAATTAACTTCGAACAGTGTGATCATGAATTTCAGGTAGCGGCAAGCTGTTCCAACTCAAATTTCGCCGAATTGGATCGCGGCACCCAAAGCCCCCGCTCAATTGCTTCCAGAAAACGGTCAGCCATTTCTTTGAGTGCCTCGGGGTTCTTATCCGCCAGAAATTCGAGCACTGTTTCATCAACCAGGTAAGCGTTGTGCAACAGTTCAAAATGATGATTGCCAACCGCTCCGGTCGTCGCTGAAAAGGCAAACATGTAATCGACGGTTGCTGCCATTTCGAAAGCGCCCTTATAGCCGTGGCGCATGACGCCTTCGATCCACTTTGGGTTTGCAGCGCGCGCTCGAACTACCCTGCCGATTTCTTCTTCCAACGCCCGCACAACCGGACGTTCGGGGCGCGAATGATCATTGTGATAGACCTTTGGTCGTTGACCAGACGCCTGCTCCACAGCGGCGGTCATTCCGCCTTCAAACTGGTAATAATCATCGGAATCCAGAAGATCATGCTCGCAGTTATCCTGATTGTGAATGACGGCCTCTACCCCAGCGAGGCGATGTGTGAAGCCTTGCCGATCTTCCTTGCCCTCTTCTTTTTGTCCGTAAGCATAGGACCCCCAACTCATGTAGGCGTTGGCAAGATCATCGCGCTTTTCCCAACCCTTTTCGTCGATCAAAGCTTGCAAGCCGGCACCGTAGGCACCCGGTTTTGAACCGAAAATCCTGTATCCTGCGCGACGGGTAGCCTCTTCCGGTGCAAGGCCCGCTGCAATGTGGTTGGAATGCTCCTCACGCATCCGATTGGCGATTGGATTTTCCTTAAGCGTTTCATCCAAAGCGCCAACCGCTCGAATTGCTTTGTCAAAAAGCTCTATTTGCGCGGGGAATGCATCTCTGAAAAACCCGGAAATGCGCAACGTCACATCCACCCGCGGACGGCCCAACGAAGCGAGCGGGATCACTTCAAACGAGGTAACACGACGCGAAGCATTATCCCAAACAGGCTTTGCCCCAATCAACGCCATGGCTTGGGCAATATCATCACCACCGGTCCGCATGTTGGATGTGCCCCACGCAGACAAGCCGAAGGACGTTGGCCATTCGCCATGATCCTGCCGGTACCGTTTGATGAGAAGTTCGGCGGATTTCCTTCCCAACTCCCAAGCTGCAGGCGTCGGCACAGCCCGGCTATCAACAGAAAAGAAATTCCGCCCGGTCGGCAACACATCCAATCGACCACGTGTGGGTGCCCCTGACGGACCAGGCGACACGAATTTTCCGTCTAGCCCGGTGAGGAGATGCGCAATCTCACGCTCGCCACATGCATCCACTGCCGGAACAACAGTCTTTTGAGTATGGTCCAGAACCTCTTTTGTTTGCTTCCAACTACTATCGGATTGAGTGGCTCCTGAAACCAACTGGGTTGCCAGTAGTTCAATGCGTTCCACTGCATCGCCGACTGTGCGCCACGGTTGATCCGTTAGCCCAAGCAGCACCTCTGGTCGCGCCGCATTTTCAGGCCATGGCTCGCCCATATTGCAGTCAAGCGGATCAAATTCCATACCAAGATCGATGGCAATCGCCCGCTGCAGGCTCTGGTCTCCGCCTTCGCCCTGACCGCGCGGAACACGCACTAGAGCAGTCACCAGATCGTCCCTCAATCGGTCTGTGGGAGACGTGCCAAATACATGCAAACCGTCACGGATTTGCATTTCTTTGAGTTCGCACAAATACCCGTCAAGTTTTTCAAGCTTCTCAGTATCGTCATCATCCGCAACAATGCCGGCATCCACATCAAGCCCGATATCTTCGATGAGTTCCAAAATCTTCTTTTTCAGGAACTTTATGCGCCGTGGATCGTTGCCGGCAGCCTCGTAATATTCATCGACCAATGCTTCCAAATCACGCAATGGACCATAGCTTTCCGCGCGCGTCAGCGGTGGCGTGAGGTGATCAATAATGACCGACGATAAGCGGCGCTTGGCTTGTGTCCCTTCACCGGGATCATTCACGATGAACGGATACAAATTCGGTGTCGGCCCGAATATAGTCTCCGGGTAACAAGTATCGGACAGAGACAATGCCTTGCCCGGCAACCATTCCAGATTACCATGCTTGCCCATATGAATGATTGCATTTGCACAGAACTCTCGGTTCAGCCAGGCATAGAACGCAATGTAACCATGTGGCGGCACAAGATCGGGTGAATGATAGGTCTCCGTGGGATCAATGTTATAACCGCGGGCAGGTTGAATTCCCACTGCCACATTGCCAAACCGACACATCGAAATAGCAAACGCGTCTTCCGATGGCAGGTAAAACGGATCGTTCTCTGGCTCCCCCCACTTGGCCGAGACCTCATCCTGAATCTGAACTGGAAGCGAAGCAAACAAGTCTTTGTATAGACTCATGGAAATCGTTTCCCGGATTTCCCGACCATCAGTTGCCGCATTGGTTGGCCCGGCTTGCAGATGCTCAATCAGCGCGTCACCGTTGTCAGGAAAATCCGACAACTCGTAACCGTTATTTCGAAGGGCATTGAGAACGTTCACCGTGCCAGCGGGTGTATCGAGGCCGACACCATTGCCAAGCCGACCATCGCGGTTTGGATAGTTTGCAAGCACAATTCCAACGCGTTTTTCGCGTGCCGGAACTGACCTCAACAATGCCCAGTTGCAGGCCTGATCAACGGCAAATTTTACACGAGGGTCGTCAGCTTCATGAAAGACGATATTCGATTGGACCACATCATCAAACGTAGTTGCATTCTTAAATGCAACGGCCCTAGTGAAGATGCGTCCATCCACCTCCGGAAGCGCTACGTTCATGGCGAGGTCTCGGGATGAAAGGCCCTGGCTTGAACTTCGCCACGCTTCACGTGATCCACCCGCGAGAACCAATTGAAACACAGGCGCGCCGTTTTCTTCCAAAACGGTTGGCATATGGTCGCCACCCGGAGAGGAAACGGCAAACCCCGTTGTATTCAAAACGACCGTTGGATCGCCGGCTTCAAAAAGTGTTCTCACAATTTCCACAGACACCGGGTCTTTCAGGCTGGAAACAAAAACCGGTAATGCATTCACGCCTCGGTCCTTCAACGCAGAAGCAATTTTCTCAATCGGCTGAAGACCGCCCGATTGAACCAGAGCACGGTAAAAGCAGATCGCAGCCACGGGCGCATCGGGTATCCAGGTTTCCCGCAAATTCACAAGATCGGTGATGCCGTGCTTTGGCGACCATAGGCCCGCCTTCATCAACGGGGCTGGCTCCTCCGGTTCGTCCCCACCATCCAACACATGCGCAAGATAGTGAAGCAGGTTCGCCATATTGGTCGGCCCGCCTTGCTTGAGATAGTCCCAGACACGTTCGGCAATCGCACCTTCAACGGTGTTGTAACGGGCAAGCCCCGCATCGGGCTTATCATCCCCCGGCAGGATTATCAGCTTAACGCCGTGCCGCTGTGCTGTTTCAAGAAGCTTTTCCAGACCATATTGAAAATAGCTTTCACCGCCGAGAACCCGCGCGATAACAAGCCTCGACTTCGAAACAGTATTTTCCACATAAACATCCACTGACATCGGATGTGAGAGCTGCAAGAAGTTCGCCACCCGCAATGTTGGTGCAGCATCTCCGAGTGCTGCCTTGGCAGACGCAAGGGAGGATAGTTCCGTATCTGCCGCAGAAAGGAAAACCACATCCGCAGGCGCTTGCCCAAGATCAAGAGCCTCGTCCGTTTCAGTGACCGAGCCCTTTTGCGCCAGCAGCAGGTGCATGAAAGCTTATCCCAACAATTCTTGAATCTGCTTTGAGATCATATTCTGCTCAAGACCCTCAAGGCCAATGACCACGAGACGGGACGCAGGCGTTTCATCAGCGCTCCATTCACGATCAAAATAATGATCAATACGGTTGCCAACTGCCTGAACAACAAGGCGCATATCCTTGTCTTTCATCGCCACAAATCCCTTTAGGCGCAGGATGTCATGGGCTTCGATCACAGCAGACAATCCCGCAACCAACTTTTCCTTATCAGAAACCGTTTCGCCATCGACCACAAAACTCTCGAACTCGTCATGATCGTGATCATGGTTATGCTCCGCATCATCGCCATGCTCGGCGTGAAACGCTTCGTGATGCAATTCATGGTGCGATTTACGGTTCTGCACATCCGTTTCCGAAGCACTATCCAGCCCGAGCAGCACTTCAGCAGGCAAGGAGCCATGTGATGACTTGATCATCTTGACCGACCGCGAAATCTTTCCCGTCACATCGTTTTGAACACGATCAAGCAACTCGCCATCCACGAGGTCGGATTTGTTGAAAACAATCATGTCCGCACACGTGAGCTGGTCTTCAAACAATTCTTCCAAGGGGCTTTCATGATCAAGCGCTTCATCCTCAGCGCGTTGAGCATTCACTTTGTCGATGTCATCGGCGAACCGGCCATCGGCAACGGCTCTTGAATCCACTACTGTCACCACACCATCGACTGTCACTTGCTCGCGGATTTCAGGCCAGTTGAACGCATTGACCAGAGGCTGCGGCAACGCAAGGCCTGACGTTTCAATCACGATATGGTCGGGGCGGTTTTCGCGAGAAAGAAGCTTCTCAATCGTTGGCACAAAATCATCGGCCACGGTGCAGCAGATACAGCCATTGTTCAGTTCAACAATATCGTCTTCCGTACAGGTCTCATCACCACAGCCCTTTAGGACGTCACCGTCAACGCCAAGATCACCAAACTCGTTGATAATTAGCGCAATGCGTTTGCCGTTTGCAGTTTGAAGCATGTTACGGATAAGCGTGGTTTTACCTGCCCCGAGAAATCCGGTTATGACCGTCGCAGGAATTTTTTGAGCATCGATATTCATGTCAGACATGGATAAACACCTTATTTTAGCTTGTTCGATATACCCGCTGTTACAAAGAATACATGACTAGCTGCCGCTGCGAGGCGCTGATGCGCCAGTCCCGACAGATCAACGAACTCACGCGCCATTTTCTTCATCGGCACAACACCCTGGCCGACCTCATTAGAAACAAAAACAACAGGCGCTTTCACGTCACTCAAACTTGCCACAAGACCGTCGATTTCCTTCGTTACGTTGGCTTCGGCCATCATGAGATTGGTAATCCAAAGTGTGAGACAATCGACTAGGATCATACGACCGGGAACTGCCGCGTGATTGAGCGCATCTGCCAAAGCCAGTGGCTCTTCCATGGTTTCCCAATTCTCGCCTCGCCTGTCCTGATGGGTTTCAATGCGCTCGACCATTTCATCATCGAGCGCGCGCCCCGTAGCAAGGTAGACGGGCTTCAAACCGGAATCGAGAACCAGCCCTTCAGCAAACTTGCTTTTGCCCGAACGAGCCCCACCCAACACAAGTGTGATTTCCTGTTTCATCGCATCGCCTCTCTTCCAGTCGCGATTTTTGTATCGGGGAATTAAAGGCGTGGGAAGGGGAAATTCTAACGCGCCAAACTTAGCAACCCATCCACGTCCAGATAGTGTTCCATCGCCTCGGCCAGTTCATCCAGTGCCTGCTCCACACTAGCCGCGTAAGAAACACCTTCCTCAGCCTCGAAACCACAATGTCTGAGCAATTGTTTGCGGTAGGCATCAGAACCAAACAGCCCGTGCAGATAACACCCCCGCACATTTCCTTCTGGTGATATTGCCCCATCAGAGCGACCATCGAGACTGACCATGGCGCGTGCGCAATCGGAGCCTTCGGTGCGTCCCATATGAATTTCATACCCTGATAGGAGCGTATCAAACTCAAGCGATACCGGCTCAATTGTATGTACGGTTTTTTCAGGCGTTAGCCGTGTTTCCACATCGAGCAAACCAAGCCCATCGATCTCGGCCACATCACCTTCAAGTCGATCAGGGTCAGAAATTTTGCGGCCAAGAATCTGATATCCGCCACAAATACCGATGACGTTACCACCACCGCGTGCAAAGGCCTTGATCGGTTCTTCCCAGCCGTTTTCCCGGAGTTCCTGCATGTCAGAAATCGTCGACTTAGAACCGGGAAGGACTACCATGTCGACATCTTTGGGAAATGGGTCGCCTTTTCGGATGAACTGCAACGTGACACCAGGTTCAGCTCTTAAAGGGTCCAGATCATCAAAGTTCGCAATCTTTCCCATCGCTGGCACAACGATACGAAACCCTTCCGGCAGTGTCCCACCCATGTGATCGAGAGCAACTGAATCTTCGGCGGGCAGGCGTTTAATTGCATCGACCCATGGCAGAATGCCAAAAGACGGCCAGCCAGAAAATTTTGTAATAAGCTTCAACCCTTCATCAAACAAGGAAATATCACCGCGAAACTTGTTGATGAGATAGCCCGCAATCATATCCCGGTCTTCGCGTGGCAAGATTGTATGCGTTCCAACGATTGAAGCGATGACACCTCCCCGATCAATGTCCCCGATCAGGACAACGGGTGCGTCGGCTTCAATCGCAAAGCCCATATTGGCAATATCACCAGAGCGAAGATTTATTTCCGCTGGCGAACCCGCACCCTCCACAAGAACGATATCGGCTTCTGATTTTACGCGTTCATAACTCTCCAAAACAGCGGCCATGAGTTTGGGCTTCAACGCGAGGTATTCTCGCGCTTTGGCATTGCCCCAGACCTTACCTTGCACAACCACCTGACTGCCGATCTGACTTTGTGGCTTGAGCAAGACAGGGTTCATATGAACACTTGGTTCCACACCGCAGGCAAGCGCTTGCAACCACTGCCCTCGGCCTATTTCGCCTTCGCCCTGATCAGCTTTCGCAACGGCTGCGTTATTCGACATGTTTTGAGGTTTGAATGGCATCACCGTTAAGCCACGGTTCTTGAGTGCGCGGCATAGGCCGGCGACGAGCACCGTTTTACCCACGTCGGAACCGGTACCTTGAAACATCAATGCGTATGCCATTCAAACGGCTCCAATTTTTTGGCTGAAACGGCCTATCATTGTTTATCGTGAGCGAGCAACTCCACACGAAAACCATGAACACGCTCTGGCCTTCATTGTTCAAACTCAGGCCCAATTTACCCACTCTTAATACGAATCACGCTCGGTTGCTTTACCAATCAGAGGAGGTGTGGCGTTGTCCTGTTCACATAAATTCAGATCATTTGCGTTGAGGTTTAGCACCACGACAATGCTTGCGGGCTTAATGGCGCTCAGCACTTCCCCACTCACGCATGCAGCCGACGTTTCAGAATTTCTCGGGTATCAAGCCCTAAGTTGGAATGAAACCGTCATCAATATGGAACCGTTGGTCCCGTTTTATGAAAAACAAAACGGCGTAGGCATTTGGACAACCGGCTCAGGCCTGTCAGAAAACGGCCAAAAGCTTTTGAAAATCATCAGCGAAGCGGAGGCCGATGGCCTCGAACCAAACGACTATCTGAGTGCATTTCCATCCGGCGTAACCGAAATATCGCCGGAAGCCATTCCCGGCGTGGAACTGTATTTCAGTCAAGCGTTTCTAGCCTTTGCCCGCGACCTTCATGCAGGGCGGACCACCCCCGCCGTCAGTGAGCCGGACATCATCATCAATCGAAAACAGATCGATCCCGAACAATGGCTGAATATCGTTGCAAACGAGGGAATTGAAAAAGCGGTTCAACAACTTCGCCCAAATCATCCTCAATATGCCCAACTTCGGCAAATGCTTGTGGGTTATAAGAACCTCGCCCGTCTTGGCGGATGGCCATCAATCACGAAGGGTCCAACCCTAAAGCCTGGAATGATCGATCCACGCGTTGCAGAGATGCGATCCAACCTGCAGGGGCGCGGCTATCAGGGTATCAACAGCGAGCAACCAGACCTTTATGACGACGGTCTCGTGGAAGTTGTGAAACATTTCCAAACTCGCCACGGCCTTGCTGTGGATGGTGTGGCGGGACCTGCAACGATTGCTGCCATGAGCCATTCCGTTGAATATCGCATTCAACAGATTGTCACCAATATGGAACGCTGGCGCTGGCTACCCCGCAACCTTGGCGAGAAACATGTCTTCGTCAATCAGGCTGCGTTCAATTTGCATATTCAAAAAAATGGACAGATCACCGATCAACGCAAGGTAATCATCGGCAAGGAATTTCACAAAACGCCGATGTTTTCAGACAGAATTCGGTATGCGGAGTTTAATCCAACATGGACCGTTCCGCCTTCCATCGCGGGTCGAGCCATCTTGCCAAAGCTGAGGCAAAATCCGGGCTACCTGCAAGCAAACGATTATCAATTGTACACCAGTTGGAAGCCGGATGCGCCGGCAATGAGCCCGTACGAAATTGATTGGAACAGCGTGAATCCGAAAAAATTTCCCTACCGGATTGTACAACAGCCCGGGCAAAAGAACGCCCTTGGCCAGGTGAAATTCATGTTTCCAAACAAGCATGCCGTATATCTGCATGATACATCCAACCGGGAGTTATTTGCGAAAACGAGACGGGCTTATTCCTCGGGATGTATCAGAGTGCATCGACCGATGGAGTTTGCAGAGAAGTTGTTTGAAACAAGCGGTAATCTTTCCCGCAACAAGATTGATGCAATTCTTAGTTCCAAGAAACAAACACGCGTCAATCTGGCGACACCAGTCCCGGTTCATCTGACCTACTTCACGGTCTGGGTAAATGAAAACGGCGTTCCCAATTTTTACGAAGACATTTACGGACGTGATAAACTCGTGGGCAACATCCTGTTTGGGAATGTCTAGCGGTCGCCGCAAATCATCGAACAAGAGCTTCGGCAGCATCTTTCAAGACTTCGGCTAGGTCTTCCATTTTTTCGCCTATCGCGGATGTGTCACGCCATAAAAGTGCGATTTCCCGACGCGCCATCGGGTGGCTGATCTGGCGCACAACCAGTGCATCATCGCGACGTGCTTCGACCAATGCATAAAGACTGGGAAGGACCGCAGCACCGGCACCCATGGCAGCCATCTGGCGGATCGCATCGAGGCTGGTACCCTCATATTCCTGGTTGACATAAGCCCCGGAAAGTCTTGCGACAGAACGGATCGCAGCATTCAAGTTGTGGCCATGGCCAAGGCTCAACAGCGAGTGCCCCTTTAAATCTGCCAGCGTCACCGGGTGTTCGCTTCCTGCCAATTCATGGTCAGGTGCCACGCATATCCAAAGGTCTTCAATCAGCAGGCGAATGCTTTCCACATTGGGATGGTCTTCAGCAACGGAAATAATGGTATCGAGCCGGCCATCCTTGAGCTTGCCGTCAAGCTCAATCGCTTTCTCTTCCAGCACGCTAATGCGGAAATCGGGATACATCTCATGCAGCCGTCGAGTGACCCTTGGCAACAAGTACGGGCCAATGGAGGGAATGACACCCAACCGCAAACGCCCGGACAAACCTTTTTTGGAGAACTTGTCGGCAGAAGTTTTAAGCGCTTCTACGCGGCTCAGGATATCGCGCGCTTTGCGAACAACCTCATTACCCGATGGGGTGAGGATGGCGCCATGACGGCCCCGCTCCACCAATTGCGTCCCCAACTCCATTTCCATATCAGCCAGTTGAGTGGAGAGACTTGGTTGGCTCACATTCACCATGCGCGCCGCTTCCGCAAACTTGCCGGCTTCAGCAAGCGCCACCAGATATTGCAATTGCCGGAGGGTCGGACGCATCAGATACCCAAGGAACAGTTTCTATAGTTTAAAACTATTAATAACATAAATTCTTTCGATTTGAAGAAAAGAACCTGCGCCACATCTTTCGTCCTGTAACGACCGGAAAGCATCATCGCCCAAGCGACAAAGGTGTGATCCAAACCCAAAAATTAAGATTGCAGGACGTCCCCCTCCAAATTTTACGTCTTGCCTTAGCCGACCGCCTTACCCCGAGGCGGTCGGCAAATTTTTATGCTCCAAAAGAAAATCTAGGCAATGCCGAAACTCAGGCGGGCGGTTTCATCGCCTGTAACGCCTGGATTGTTCGATGAGAGGCGCGACTATTTTCAGCTTTTCAGCCAATTCAGTTTCTGCAATCATCCGGAAATGACTGATACAACCGAAACTCCAAATTCTGGTTCTAACCCAACCATGGAACGGCAATGGCACCACATGCCTGCGGTGCCAATCCAGACTTCGCCGTTGTTCAGCTGGCCACCCAAACCAACTCATATCCTCAAATGGATTGCGGCCCGTTGGTTCACAATCGGTGAAAACCTCATCCTCGTGGCGCTTGCAACGTTGTGCTGGGCATATTTTCAACCGTCACTAGAAACAACCAAATCACTGGAAGCGGGTTGGATCGCTCAACTCTTCATCCGAAACATCATTTTGATGCTGATCGTGGCCGGTGGCTTGCACTGGTATTTTCACTCGGGCAAAAAACAAGGTACCGAACGCAAGTTCGACAAACGAGAGTTGGGAGCAAAAGCCCGCACCTACACGTTCAACAACCAACTCTATGACAACATGTTCTGGACGCTTGCCAGCGGCGTGACCACTTGGACCGCATTTGAAGTCCTCATGTTTTGGGCTATGGCAAATGGCTATGCACCCGTTCTCCCCTGGCATACAAACCCGGTCTGGTTTGTCTCCCTACTATTTCTGACACCGCTTTGGATATCTTTTCATTTCTACTGGATTCACCGCTTCCTGCATTGGAAGCCCATGTATGACCTTGCCCATTCAGTCCACCATCGGAACACGAACGTGGGGCCGTGGTCTGGCTTGTCCATGCACCCGGTTGAAACACTTCTGTTTTTCTCATCCGTGCTGATCCATTTTGTCATCGCCAGCCATCCAATTCACATTCTGTTCCATATGCAGCATCAAGCGCTCACTGCCGCCACGTCGCATACAGGGTTTGAAGGGATGCTCGTCAAAGACAAAAACCGCTTGGCACTTGGCACCTTTCACCACCAGATGCACCACCGTTATTTCGAATGTAACTATGGCAATTTGGAAGTGCCTTGGGACAAGGTCTTCGGGTCCTGGCATGACGGTACCGATGAGGCCCATGAGCGTATGAAAGCACGCCGACGCTTCAGTGATGTCTGACGACTTAAACAAAGATAAATAGCAAGATTCCCGCGCTTTCAAAATTAAATGCTTTAACTACGCTGTGCAGCGTAAAACCCACGTTTGACTCGTTAGATACTTATGTGATGCAATTGAAATCGGAAATTTTTCCAATCACTTTATTAG
Source organism: uncultured Hyphomicrobiales bacterium (assembly GCA_963922635.1). Taxonomy (GTDB): domain Bacteria; phylum Pseudomonadota; class Alphaproteobacteria; order Rhizobiales; family Rhizobiaceae; genus JAALLB01. The sequence continues at coordinate 18,899 of CAWUJX010000017.1, forward strand.
TGCCGAAGATTTGAGAATTCACTATGCAAATACTGAATATTGATTCATTCACAATGTTAGCAGTAATTATCATAGTATTTTTAATTATAAAAAAAATTATTTTACTATTCACAAATCTTTTTAAATTCTCAATAAAATTTAGTAATTTCTTAATTAGATCAATTTGGATAATTACTATTATATATACTTTTTCTCATTTTATTTTGTTTCCCTTTGCTGGAATTGATATAAGAAAACCATTTATTTACATATCGAGCAAATCTATAGTATATATAAGAGTGCAAACCTGCAGCTATACAGGAGAATGGTGCCCTGATATCGAAGTCGAAAAGGCGCTCGATATTCAAAATCTTGAGAAAAGACTACTGACACTCGAAGAGTTAAAAATCAAATATTCACCGTATAGAAGCGAAAAAATCTTTTATGGTGATCTTTTTGTCAAAATCGACACGGGAATTTCGGATACACTAGACCTTATCAAAATTCAAGAGGAGCAAATTCAGAGAGAAAAAAGAATAGAGGCTGAAAAATTCAAAAGGAATTCTGTGCAAACACTCATCGAAAGAGATAAACGGACAAAAGCAGCAAGAATGAGGGCGATTGCAATTGATATTTTAAATTTTGAAAATGCTCTTTTTACGAACTCAATATCAGCGTTTCGTGAATATATAAAAACCTCCAGCGGCTTATTTGTAAATTTTGCAAAAACCTTAATTGAAGAGTTACACGCAAAAGAACAGCGTAAATTGTTAAAGCAAGAAGAATATCGAGTCTATCAAACGGCAAAAAAGAAAAAATCTATAACTAGCCTGGAATCGTATTTAGAAACATGTAGTATTTGCGAATATGAAAGTTCGGCAAACCATGATATTCAATTTTTAAAACAGAATAAAAAACCAGAAACTAGAAAAAGAGACAAGCAATTAAAAAGGGAAAATTCTCGGAATCAATCAAAGCAACCAACAAACACTGAAGAGCAAAAACAAACAAAAATCAACACGCAAAGAAGGCGGACTAGATTCACCAGACCAAGAAGTAAAAAATCGAGTGACACACTTTTTGAATGCCTCAAAAGGAATAATTTTGATGATACTAAATGCAAAAAAATTTTTACTCAATAAGACGGCTATAATGAGGGTCAATATCATTTCCTTTATAGCTTACTGCTTATTTTCTAGTGTTGATGTTACACACGCAATGGCAGACTCAGGAAAAGTCCGGCCAAATGCCTCAGGTATTACGGTTAATTTAAGGAAATTAAGGTGTAACGCCTCCGGCTTGAATGCGGCAATTAGAAACCAACAGAAGACTATTGAAATTTTGGTCGTCGGAGATCCAATGGGTTTAAGATGTGCTATCTCGATCACGCAGGCACTGCTTGAGCGCTCAGACCCCTATGCTGGTTATGTATGTGTCACCAACAGCAGATCAAAACCTGCATACATTGTAAACGACCCAAATGACCGCCGGGTGAGAAACATTCGCAATTTTAAAAAACATTTTGAAGAAGCAACACTTATCTCCAACAAAACTGGCTGGCCAATCCGAATAATTTGGGTTGACACCGCATCTGGTGCACCAAAAGCTAACAAAAAGTGCAGAAGCTAAACTGTTTGAAGAAATTAGGTTTTCAGCGATTGCTAATATAAGGAAATGACCTCAAAACCAATCGCTGTACGGTGCTGCACATCCCACGTCATTTCCAATGCTCTCCGGAAGTGATGATGAGGCGCTTTCCAAATTGCACAGACCAAGCATCTGATTGTACGTTGCTTCGTAGTCGGCGACCATGTCCTCATAACTAACTCTGATCGCACGGTCTCCTAACTTCTCCATGAGCAGATCGAAAAACCCGCGATACCAAGCAATATAGTCCCTAATCTCATCCATATCGTAGGCATAGAAATTTCCGCGTTTATATTTCTTCATGAAAATCCGTAAAGCGAGGTCACGCTCATCGCGGTCCACGAACACAAATTTGGCCTCTGGTACCGACACTGCAATCTGAGCCGCACTTCCAATGAGGCCCGGGCTCGTATTGGTGATGACTGCACAGCCCTTTGCCTGTTTTGCAATCCGTTGTTTGAAGTCTTTCGCAAACTCCGGCCAAAGTTTGGGCGGCAGTCCCCAAAGGTTTTCAATGGTGTAGATACCTGACACTTGCGCTGCCCGCCGGGTGGATTGTTCCACATTCGAGTTTTCAAAGCCGGGATGAATATCAGCGTGCGAAGACAGCAGATTTTCCAACGTGGTTTTACCCGACCTTGAAGCGCCAAAGATAAACAGTGGGGTAACAGTTCCATTTGCCCTGCTTTCACGCACCCCGTTTTCAATCGCTGCCTTCGCCAAAGCAAACTGACGCTCGCGCCCTTCCCTTGAACGCTTCACCTCACCTTTCAGGCTCGCTGAGGTTTCAGAGTTTGCCTGCGTTAATACCTCCCAAGCCTCGCTGTATTTTCCCGACTTGTTCAAGATATTCGCCTCGACAAACTTCTTGTTCGTTTCAAATTCCTGTGCCGTCTCGCTGGGCTGTTTCTTTGATTTGTCGAGTAAGCCTTGCAGATCGACATCAATCAATTGGTCCGGAAGCTGAGTATAAAGGCTGGTGACGGCCGTCCATTCAGGTCGTTTTTTATGCAGCTTTTTGAGAGCCGCCTTCGCTTCATCGAAAGCGCCAAGTGTCACTTGAGTATCGGCCAGTTTGAACAGTGCGATAAAATTACCGGCATCGAGGCGCACTGCTTCAGCATAGCATTCGCGCGCACGTTGATAATCTCGGTCGCGCGTTTCCACATCGCCCAATAAGTGATGGACTTCAGAGACGAGCGGATTCAATTCAAGAGCTTTTTCAAGCATCAACCGCGCAGTGGCATAACGCTCGAGCCCAATCCAAGCCACGGCCAGATTCAAAAAATTACTTGGGTCTTCCGGTGCTTCCGCCGAGGCTGTCAGGAAACAAGTCACAGCCTGCGGGAAGTTCTTTTTTTCCAGCGAAACAAGCCCGAAGGTTTGCAAGGCACCGAGATAAGTCGGGTGTTTTGCGAGCAAATGCCGGCATATCTTTTCTGAGTCGCGCAGCTTCCCTTCACGCCTCAGCTTTTCCGCTCGAACAAGTTCAAACCGGAGCGCATCAATATCATTTAATTGTCCCGGATTGCCAGAGCGCACCGCCACGGAGCTTCTTTTCCCGATTTTCACGACATTTCAGCCCCGGACATCAAATTCTCAGTTCATCAATCAAGTGTTGCACTTCGTTGGAACTTCACCAAACTTCAAATGTGACATGAATGCAACATTTCACAGCTGGTTCTGTTAGCGGGCGTTGACACTATGGACTCGCTCCGCCCGCACTGTTACTGCGTTTAACGTATTGTTAACAGGTTCCGCCCGACCTCATGCTTAAAAAAACACTCATCCTTTCGACTGCCGTTAGCGCATTACTGTCACTTCCCGTTGGGGCAATGGCTGCGGACGCCACATTCGATGTGGCTGATCGTATCGATACGCACGATTGGTCAGGTCCCTATATGGGCATCAGCTTCGGGCTTGGCGGCCAGAATTCCGACGGTGATCATCAGTTCACCACATCCAGCCGTATTGATCTCGGAGCTTTGGATATTGTTGGCTTTATTACGGGTGCGCATCTAGGCTGGAATTATGTGGACGATCAAACCCTGATCGGGTTCGAAGCGGATTACTCCCTGTACAACCACAGTGATCAAGCGTTTGAAGCGGAAGGCGATGCATCATTTACCTATGACGCTGATTATTTCGCGACCGTTCGTGGCCGCCTCGGCATCATTGACGGCGACGTATTGCTCTACGCGACTGCGGGTATTGCTTTCACAGGGGGCGACATCCAAACCACCAGTACTGGCGGCGAACAAGACCGCGTTGATTTCGCAGGCCCGGTCTTCGGCACCGGGCTGGAGTGGGCGATGTCTCACAACGTCACTCTGCGAAGCGAATGGCTCTACGCAAAATTTCGTAATGAAGAAAATCTCGATGATTTTGCCGATGGCCAGACCGAAGACGCGTTTCTACCAGAAGACATTATTGCGATCCGTGCAGGTCTAACCTGGAATTATGATGGCACGCCATCCTTCGAAATCCAGAAAGACGAGCAAATCCATGATTGGAACGGACTTGTGGCAGGCGGATTCGTCGGCGCAGGCATGATGGACTCAAGCGGTGTGTTCGATTCCGGTGACAGTTCCAGTGTCGTGGATTTTGGTGGCATCACCGATGCCGGCCTACTCGCAGGTGCTACAATTGGCTGGAATTATCAGGATGGTCATCTTGTGGCAGGCCTACAGGCTGACATAAGTTTCATTGAATGGGACGGCCTTGCGCGCGAAGCAAACAGCCGGGTTGACCGCGTCGAGTTGGAAACTGATTACCTGGCAACAGTCAGAGGTCGCCTCGGTTACGCTGACGATGACCTACTGGTGTATGGTACAGCGGGTATCGCCTTCATTTCAGGCGAGTTGAATGACCCGACTGGCGGCTCCATGGGGCAAGACGTTGGTTTCGATGAAACAGGGCTTGTTGTGGGCGCTGGTATGGAATGGGCCGTTAATGACCAGGCTAGTGTTTTCGTTGAAGGGCTGTACCTTAACTTCGATGACACGACCAACCTCTCCAATGTGGGCGGTGGCGACGCTGGCGATGGCTTCACGCTTGAAGACGGCATTCTCGCCAAGATCGGTGTGAACTTTAAGCTGAACTGATCGTTTCAAAACAGTCAAACAGCTCACTATTTCATTGCGCAGTTCCATCATGGCATCATTCGATGTCCCTATGACATCGCTATAAATCCCGAACAGAAATATAAGGCGACGGTTGCAGCCGGTGTGTGATCGTACATTTTTTCGCACCCGTGAAATTTTTCTTGATTTTTTCATGAGCTTGAGTTTCCATGAAATTCAGTTGATCGCAATCGATCAACGCGGGAGAATTCATGGGCGCTTTGACAGCTGAAAATCATGATTACATCGCGGAGAGTTTCCACTCTGTCGCCAATGATATTCGTGCCCTGCGTAAATCCCGGCAAATGACTCTGATCGACTTTGCTTCCAAAATTGAACGCTCGGTTGGGTTTGTGAGCCAGATCGAACGTGGTATTTCCGAACCTTCCATATCTGATCTCAGAAACATCGCGCGCCTGTTTGATGTGCCGCTCAGCTTCTTCTTTGGTGACAATCCGGGAAGTGAAAGCCAATCCCGTCATATTGTCCGGCGCGATCACCGCAGGAAACTGGGAAACCATGAAGAGGGCTTGATCGAAGAACTCTTATCTCCAGACCTGGGCGGTTCGTTCGAGATCATCCGATCAGAATTTGCGCCCGGTGCAAAACTCGATGAAGCGCAACAACGAGATACCGAGGAAGCCGGTTACATCATTTCAGGCCAGTTAGAGCTGGAAATCGATGGTGAATGGCACTCCCTCCAAGAAGGTGATTCTTTCCGTTTCGCAGGAGAGACCTACCGCTGGCACAATAAGACAGACAGTCCCGCAATCGCAATCTGGGTGGTTTCACCCCCGGTTTACTAAGAACGTTTCGGTTCGCCCTGAGCCAATGAAAAAAGACAAGGAAAAAGAAAATGGCTGATTTCCCTTCTACCGCACGCGTCGTCATCATTGGAGGTGGTGTCGTTGGTGTATCCGCGCTCTACCATCTTGGCAAAGCCGGCTGGACCGATTGTGTTTTGTTGGAAAAGAACGAATTGACCGCCGGGTCCACATGGCATGCGGCTGGTAACTGCCCCAACTTCTCCGGCTCATGGGCAATCATGAACATGCAACGTTACGGCCTTGAGCTGTATCGTGGCCTCGCTGAAGAAGTTGATTACCCAATGAATTATGCGGTGACGGGTTCAATCCGCCTTGGTCATTCCAAAGAGCGGATGCTTGAGTTTGAACGCGTTGCCGGCATGGGCCGCTATCAGGGCCTCGAGATGGACATCATGTCTCTCGATGACATCAAGGAAAAGCATCCGTTTACGGAAACCCATGATCTTGAAGGCGGCCTATGGGATCCGCTTGATGGTGACATTGACCCAGCTCAGCTGACACAGGCGCTTGCAAAGGGTGCGCGCGGCATGGGGCAAAAAATCATCCGCATGTGTCCTGCAACAGGTGTCTCAAAAGATGGTGACGAGTGGATCGTTCACAGCGAGCAAGGCGACATACGCTGTGAATATGTGGTCAACGCAGCTGGCTATTACGCCAAACGCGTCGGCGAGTGGTTCAAGCCATTTGGCGGCCGCGATATCCCGATGGTTGTGATGTCTCACCAATATTTCCTGACCGAGGAAATCCCGGAACTGGAAGCATGGACAAAGGAACAGGGACACAAAGTGCCTCTACTGCGGGACGTGGATACGTCCTACTACCTGCGCCAGGACAAGAACGGCCTAAACCTGGGGCCTTACGAGCGTAATTGTAAGGCACACTGGGTGACTGAAGATGATCCAATGCCGGATGATTTCTCGTTCCAGCTTTATCCGGACGATCTCGACCGGTTGGAATGGTACATCGAAGACGCAATGGCGCGTGTGCCAATTCTGGGCACACAAGGTGTGGGCCGGGTCATCAATGGACCGATCCCCTATGCGCCAGATGGCCTGCCGCTGATCGGCCCTATGCCGGGCGTCAAAAATGCGTTTGAAGCACATTCATTCACCTTCGGCATCGCCCAAGGTGGGGGTGCTGGCAAGGTCCTCGCCGAATGGATTACCGAAGGCGAGACCGAGTGGGACATGTGGGCCACAGACCCACGCCGCTACACAGAGTATGCTGATCATGCCTACAGCCATGCGAAAGCGCTGGAGACCTACGGCCATGAATATGCGATGCATTTCCCGCATCACGAATGGCCTGCAGGGCGCGACAAGAAACTCTCGCCAGTGGATACCACCGTTCGGGAATTGGGTGGTGTCATGGGTGCATATAACGGTTGGGAACGCGCCAACTGGTTTGCAAAAGAAGGCGACGACACATCTGAAGAAGCAACACAGACCTGGGCTCGCTCTGGTCCTTGGGAAAAGCGCGTGAAAGAAGAAGCGGAAGCTGTTCGCGATCATTGTGGCGTGCTCGATCTTCCTGGCTTTTCACGCTTCAGCGTGCGTGGCGAAGGGACCGCAGAATGGCTGCGTGGCTTGATAGCCGGTGCACTGCCAAAAGTGGGCCGCATGAACCTGGCCTACTTTGCAGACAGCCGCGGTCGGATCCTCACTGAGATGTCGCTTATCCGGCACGAAGAAGATGTGTTCACACTGATTACTGCTGCTTCAGCCCAGTGGCACGATTATGAAGTGTTGCGCGATGCACTCCCCGCAGAAAGTGACATCAAAATTGCCGACCACACCGATGATTTCTCAACGCTGATCGTCACTGGTCCAAAATCACGGGAGATACTGGAAGGTATCTGCGATGACGCCGATTTCTCGATGGGTTGGCTTACGCACCAAGTGGCGATGGTGGCAGACAACCGCGCAATGCTGGCTCGCGTTTCGTACGCTGGCGAATTAGGTTGGGAAGTACATGCGGCAAATGCCGATATTCCAAAAATCTACAGTGCGATTTTAGCTGCGGGTGCAAAGCCATTTGGTATGTATGCACTCAATTCTCTTCGTTTGGAGAAAGGCTACCGCGCATGGAAAGGCGATCTTTCCACCGATTACACGCTGCTTGAGGGTGGCATGGAACGCTTCATCAAGTTTGACAAACCTCAGGATTTCCCGGGCAAACAAGCTTTGTTGAACGAGAAACAACAGGGCCGTAAGAAAGGTTTCGTGACACTTGTTGTGGATGCGGGCGAATATGATGCGCCTTACATGTCGACAATTTGGCACAATGGTAAAGTCGTGGGTGAAACCACGTCCGGGGGCTGGGGCTACCGGGTCAATAAATCGATTGCGCTTGGCATGGTCAAAGAAGAGCTGACAACACCGGGCACCGAAATCGAGGTCGAAATTTTCGGTGAACGCCGCAAAGCTGTCGTCCAACAGGACCAGCCATTGTGGGATCCGGAAAACGAAAGAATTCGGGCCTGATGTTAAACGACTTCACCAAGCAACTGATTGAACGATTTCCCTTAGGCTTCATGGCAACGGTCACGGAAGACGGAATGCCATCGCTTTCCCCTAAGGGTACGTTCTTCGTGATGGACGGTACAACCATCGGATTCGCGGAAATCCGCTCGCCCAATACGATGGCAAACATCGCGCATCTTGCAAAGGCTGAAGTCAATTTCATCGATATTTGGTTGCGTAAGGGGGTCCGTATTTTTGGGTCAACGCAAGTGGCCCAAAGAGGTTCTGACGAATTCGAAAACCTGTTTCCCAGATGGGGCAACGCCTTCCCGGCCCTCGCCCACCGAATGAACGCCATTGTTTCAATCCATGTGGAACGCGTGAAGATCATGACCACACCACCCTATGATGACGGTGCGACGGAAGAAGACATGCTCGCGATTTACCGTGAGAAATGGGGAGCAATGTACCAATGAGTGCCACGCTCACCTTTGAGAAACCAAACCGCACTCCGGATTTTCAAGACTGCTTCACCGGCAAAAACGCTCACCTCGATAAAACACCAAAGGAATTGGCAGCGTTTGCATTGGCAAACTCACCAGTGTGGTTTCGCTTCCTGTTTGCGATGCGTCAGAAACTGGCCAGTATTGTCGGGCTTCGCACTAAAACGCCTGACGGGAAAAATCCCGGCGTTAGCTTTCTTCTTTCACTGCCGGTTATCCAGGACGATGAAAATGCCTACGAAGCCGGTTTGGCGGATAAGCACCTGGACTTCATATTGCGCATCGAAAAGCACGATGATGAAGTGAGTGTCCGAACCCATATCTGGTTCAACAACACCTTCGGCAAACTATACCTTGCTGTCGTAAAACCCTTCCATAACTGGATCGTTTCCTATTGGGTCACTGCACTGGGTAAACCGGCATGACCCAAATTACGTTACTTGATGGTGGCATGGGTCAAGAACTGATCCGTCGCTCATCTCAACCGCCCTCACCGCTTTGGTCAGCCCACGTGATGATGAACGAACCTGAAATCGTGGAAACCGTTCACCGGGAATATGTGGACGCAGGCGCGCAGGTGATTACGCTAAACGCTTACTCCGCAACACCGGAGCGGTTGGCCCGCGACGCAAGCGAGGATTTATTTGAACCCCTACAGGCAAAGGCGATTGAGATTGTCCAACGGGCCACATCCCAAAGGGATGTTAAAATTGCGGGCTGCTTGCCTCCGCTTTACGGAAGCTACCACCCCGAGGGCACTCCCGAATTCGAAATATGTTTGGAAACCTACCGGCGAGTGGTTGCCTGCCAAAGCGAAGCGGTAGACCTTTTCATTTGTGAAACCATGTCATCCATTCGCGAGGCAACCGCTGCGACTGTCTCTGCAAAAGAGGCAGGTAAGACAGTTTGGTGCGGCCTCAGCGTCATGGAAAGAGACGGCACCAAGTTACGATCAGGCGAAGACTTGGGCCAAGCATCTCTTGCTGTCAAAGAAGCGGGAGCCGACGCCATTCTGCTTAACTGCTCACCGCCCGAGGCAATAACACAAGGCATTCCTATAATCGCACAAACCGGCCTACCCGTCGGTGCCTATGCAAACGGGTTCACCAAAGCGGACAATCTCGCCCTTGGAGGTACGGTTGATGCCTTGGAAGCGCGGACCGACCTTTGCCCTGAAGCTTATGCGAATTTCTGTGAACAATGGATAAAAGATGGCGCAACCATCATTGGCGGCTGCTGCGAAGTGGGTCCGGCGCATATTGCTGAGCTCCGTCGGAGGTTTTTGTAATGCCGTCCGCCTCCAACCGAATTGCAGGAATTTCAGAAACTGATCTGGAAGGCTGGGAGGTTTTCGTTGAAGCGTTGAAACGACAGCGTGACGGCAAAGACCCATACATGATCTGTATTGGCGATCATGATTTCCCCACGCCCTACGATACCGTGGCCGCTTGCAAACAAGCCCTTGATGACGGACATCACAAATATTCGGAAATCCAGGGTCAGCCCGCCCTCCTCGAAGCCATTTCCCGCGTTTCCAGCATTGCCTGTGGCTCTCCTGTTACCGCAGACGAGGTCGTAGTCGTGCCCGGCGGACAGGCAGCACTGTATGCTGCCATGCAGGCAGTTACCGATCCGGGCGATCATGTGGTGATCGTTAGCCCGCATTACGTCACCTACCCCAACACCGTACGCGCCGCTGGATGCACATTTACACTGGTCGAAGCACTTTCGGAAAATGGCTTTGAACCCCGCGCCGCCGATATCGAAGCTGCGATCACACCGCAAACTAAGGCCGTGATGATCAATTCACCCAACAATCCCACATGCGCGATTTATTCGCGGGAAGTGCTGGAAGCCATCGCGGACGTTTGCATCAAGCATGATCTGTGGTTGATTTCCGACGAAGTGTATTGGTCTTTAAGTAATGGCGAGCACATTTCTCCACGTGCTTTGCCCAATATGTCGGACCGGACATTGGTCGTTCAATCCATGTCGAAAAGCCATGCCATGACGGGTTGGCGCATTGGTTGGCTGATCGCCTCAAAAGAAGTCTGCTACTACCTGACACAACACAATCTCGTATCCACCTATGGCATGAATGACTTTATCAGTCGCGCTGCCACGATTGCATTGAATAATGATATCGGTGTGGACGACATTGCGGACACCTATCGCAGCCGAGGCGAAATTTTCCTGAAAGAAATCCAAGGGATCAACGGGATCAAAATTCTGAATAAGCCAGGCGGCATGTATTTCATGATCGACATCCGTGCGATAACCGATGACGCTAAAAAATTCGCCTTCGATCTTCTCGATGCAGAAAACGTAGCCCTTATGCCGGGTGACAGTTTCGGCCCATCGGCCGCCGGTCACATCCGTATAAGCCTTTGCCAACCTGAGGACCGCCTCAAGGAGGCTGCAAGGCGCCTCAGTCGCTTCCTGACCCAATACTCTAACCAGCGAGACCAACAATAATGAGCAAACCTGTTCCTTCGAAAGCTTCAGCAGTTATCATCGGCGGCGGTGTGGCCGGATGTTCGGTTGCCTACCATCTGGCAAAACTGGGTTGGAAAGACGTGGTGTTGCTGGAGCGCAAGCAACTCACCTGCGGGACCACCTGGCATGCCGCAGGCTTGATCGCCCAATTGCGTGCTTCAAAGAATATGACCAAGCTCGCCAAATACAGCCAGGAACTCTACGGCAAACTGGAGGAAGAAACAGGTGTTGCCACGGGCTTCAAACGCTGTGGCTCGATTACAGTCGCCCTCACAGACGAGCGCAAGGAAGAGATTTACCGGCAGGCATCCATGGCGCGGGCATTCGGGGTGGAGGTCGAGGAAATCTCTCCCACGGAAGTGAAGAACCGCTACGAACACCTGAATATTGAGGATGTGACAGGCGCAGTGTATTTGCCGCTAGACGGACAAGGAGATCCCGCCAACATCGCCCATGCCATGGCGAAGGGTGCTAAGCAAAACGGCGCACAGGTAATCGAAGGCGTTAAGGTCACCCAAATCCACACAAAAGACGGCCGCGTCACCGGGGTCGACTGGAAACGGGACGGCGTGGATGAACAAGGCACGATCGAAGCCGATTATGTGGTGAACGCCGCTGGCATGTGGAGCCACGAAATCGGGCGCATGGCAGGCGTGAACGTTCCCCTCCATGCGTGTGAGCATTTCTATATCGTCACGGAAGCCATTGAAGGCCTTACCCAATTGCCAGTGCTGCGTGTCCCCGATGAATGCGCCTATTACAAGGAAGATGCCGGCAAGATGCTGCTTGGTGCCTTTGAGCCAAATGCAAAACCATGGGGCATGGACGGCATTCGCGAAGATTTCTGCTTTGACCAATTGCCTGAGGACTTCGACCATTTCGAACCGATCCTGGAAAATGCGGTAAACCGTATGCCCATGTTGGGTGAAGCGGGTATCCATACCTTCTTCAATGGACCGGAAAGTTTTACACCGGACGACGCTTATCATTTGGGCGAGGCGCCAAACCTCAAGAATTTCTTTGTTTGCGCGGGTTTTAACTCGATCGGCATTCAGTCGTCCGGTGGTGCAGGGATGGCGCTTGCCCAATGGATGAACGACGGTGAACGGCCTTTTGACTTGGGCGATGTGGATATCGCTCGGATGCAACCGTTTCAGGGTAACAAGCATTACCTATTCGAACGCTCAAAGGAGACCCTTGGACTTCTATACGCAGATCACTTCCCCTACCGCCAAAAAGACACCGCCCGTGGGGTACGGCGCACACCGTTCCATAATCACATGCTTGAGCACGGCGGCGTGATGGGAGAAATCGCCGGATGGGAGCGCGCCAACTGGTTTGCCAATAATGGTCAGAAACGCGAATACGAATACTCTTGGAAGCGCCAGAACTGGTTCGAAAATTCCGCCGCTGAACACAAGGCCGTCCGTGAAAATGTGGGCATGTATGACATGTCCTCTTTCGGTAAAATTCGTGTTGAGGGCAAAGACGCCGAAGCCTTCATGAACTATGTGGGCGGCGGCGATTATTCCGTTCCAAACGGCAAAATCGTTTACACCCAGTTCCTGAACCATAATGGCGGGATCGAAGCCGATGTGACCGTAACCCGATTGTCGGAAACCAGCTATCTGGTTGTAACACCCGCCGCCACGCGCCAAGCTGATCAGGCGTGGATGATGCGTCATGTGGGTGATTTTAATGTGGTCATCACCGATGTCACCGCTGGCGAAGGCGTTTTGGCCGTGATGGGCCCCAATTCACGGGCACTGCTTGAAAAAGTAAGTCCAAACAACTTTACCAATGAGGTGAACCCGTTCGGAACGGCACAAGAAATTGAAATCGGCATGGGTCTCGCACGGGTGCACCGGGTGACCTATGTGGGCGAACTCGGATGGGAAGTTTATGTCTCGTCAGACATGGCAGGGCATGTGTTTGAAACCCTGCACGAGGCCGGACAAGACCTCGGGTTGAAACTCTGCGGTATGCACATGATGGATTCTTGCCGCATCGAAAAAGGGTTCAGGCATTTCGGCCACGATATCACATGCGAAGACCACGTGGTGGAAGCAGGTCTCGGTTTCGCTGTGAAAACCGACAAACCTTCCTTCCTCGGGCGCGATGCTGTTTTACGGAAAAAAGAAGAAGGCCCAAAAATGCGCCTCGTCCAGTTCAGACTGACTGATCCGGAACCCATGATTTACCATCACGAACCAATCATACGCGATGGCGAGATCGTCTCATACATAACGTCAGGCAATTACGGTCATACGCTAGGTGGTGCTATTGGCCTTGGCTATGTGCCGTGCGAGGGCGAGAAAGCTGCTGATATGCTTGCGTCCGATTTCGAAATCGAAATTGCGGGCGCCCGCGTTAAAGCAGAAGCGAGCCTGAAGCCGATGTATGATCCCAAGTCAGAGCGGGTAAAAGTCTAGCGGTTAGCGCATTGGTCTAATTTGCGAGCGCTGCAAGTTCCGCTTCATACTCTTCGATACAGCTTCCCATGGTCTTGATCATGGGTTGCAGATGTTTCTCGTAGTGTTTCCACTTGGCGACCGATGATGTGTAAATTGGTTGCCGAACTTGCCATTGGGAAGCCGTCTTCACTGTCTTTTTCGATTTCGTATGATCGAGACACCCGTCATCCCAATCCAACCCGATATGATCAATCATGTTTCGAGCAACGAGTTCCGTGTTTGCCACCACATCTTCATAGCAGACCTCAAACATTCTTCCCGGCAACAGCTCACGCCAATATTTCATGAGTTCGAAATACTGCTTGTAGTAGACGCCGAGAAACTCGAGGTCGGTGGCATAAGCATGAAATTCCGAAAAGCTCGCTTTGTAACATGACAGAGCACAATCAACCGGATGACGGCGACAATGGATGATTTTCGCGTTCGGAAACACCAAATGAATTAGACCCACGCTTAAAAAATTGTGTGGGAGTTTATCCACCTGATATTTCTTGTTCCGTTTTTGAAAACCACTGTGATCAAAATAGCGTTCAGCCACGTGTTTAAAGTAACCTGCACCCTCGAATTCGAAATGTTCTTTCAAGCCGGGCAATTTATTGGCGAGGAGTGGATTGGAAACGGCATAGAGCCCATTCTTTTTCAGCTGACTTTGCATAAACGGCAGTTCGCCATTATCCGTCACTTTTGGATGCCCCGCTAAAATACTTTCAGTGAGCGTTGTCCCAGAGCGTGGCATTCCCACGATGAAAATGGGCTGATCGGACTCGTGCCCCAATCCCGCGTTTTCGAGCATAAATTTTCTCGTAAACACTTCGCGAATGTTCTTGAAGGCAGCATTCGCCTCTTCTTTGTCCAGGCGTTCACGCGGTTTTTCATTTGATTTTACGAGATATTCGAATGCACGGTCGTAATCGCCCCTGCTCTCGTACACTTTTCCCATGTTGGAATAGATGACATTTGCCGCTTTGTTTTCGCCAAGCCGCTCGACCATATTTTCCAGACGTTCAAGAACAGTGTCATCCGGCTTATAGCCCGGCAAATCCACAATGCCGCTCGCCACATTGGCATCATCTCCGACGTCCAAATAACGCTCGAGAGTTTCACGCGCTTTATTCACGTCACCAATTTTCGTGTAAATGTTCGCTCGAACTGCTATCGCCTTGGGATTATCAGGATCAATAGCTTCTGCTTTGTCTACGCTTTCTAAAGCAGCAGTTGGTTTGTTTAGTTCCAACAAACATTCCGCGATATGCGCGTGAATTACTCCCACATCCGGCCGAACCATTGACCATCGTTTCAAATGTTTTAAAGCCTCTGAGTAATCCTTTTGCTCAAGAAGAGTGACTTCCGACAATACTTTCAAGACAGATTCATTATTAGGGTCTGTCTTTGATGCCTTTTTTAGTGAACGAACGGCTTCGGGATAGGAGTCGGTGCGCAGATACATCAGGCCCAACATATAATTGAGTTTCGCATTTCTGGGATCACGCTTGGACGCCTGCTGCATTTTCCCAAGCTCGGCCATGTATGCAGCCATCGGCATGTTCAAAATCTGATCTTCGATAGTCTGAGTATGCAATTCGCAATCCTCGTGAAAATTTTAGTTGATCGACAGATTGTTCTTCGTTCTGGCAGATAATGACAGAGAAACGCAATTGGAACCGGCAAATTAATGTGTGATTCGCATTACCACGGCCCAACAAAAGCGTTTTTCCACCGCCCATCAAAAATCTTGTTGCAAATATGTAACACCGAACTGAATTGGACCCTTATGGCCGTATCAGTATCCGGTTTTGGCTGAGTGGAAATTGACTTGTTAACCCCCGCAAACATAAAACACTATCACCAAGGGCGGGGTTCCGCTTTGGTTAATTAGTAACCTATAGGGATATAAACATGAACATCAAATCTCTTCTTCTGGGTTCAGCAGCAGCTATGGTAGCTGTTT
>CAWUJX010000018.1:0-34119 GCA_963922635.1 uncultured Hyphomicrobiales bacterium
GCGTCGTCGATATCGGCAATGGCGAAGCAGTTATCTTCAAGATGGAGAGCCACAACCATCCGTCATACATCGAACCGTATCAAGGGGCTGCGACTGGGGTTGGTGGAATTCTAAGGGACGTCTTCACCATGGGCGCACGACCCGTGGCGGCGATGAACGCCCTTCGGTTCGGCTCACCTGATCATCCTAAAACCCGCCATCTGGTGTCCGGTGTGGTGGCTGGCATTGGTGGCTACGGCAACTCGTTCGGCGTGCCGACAGTGGGCGGTGAGGTCAACTTCCACGATCGGTATAACGGCAACATCCTGGTGAATGCCTTTGCGGCGGGCATCGCAAAGACCGACAGCATTTTCTATTCTGAAGCAAAAGGTGTCGGGCTTCCCATTGTCTATCTTGGTGCAAAGACCGGACGCGACGGTGTTGGCGGTGCCACCATGGCCTCAGCAGAGTTTGGCGAAGATATTGAAGAAAAACGCCCAACGGTTCAGGTGGGAGATCCGTTTACCGAGAAGTGCCTACTAGAAGCGTGTTTGGAGCTTATGCAGACCGGTGCTGTGATCTCAATCCAGGACATGGGTGCGGCAGGCCTCACCTGTTCTGCGGTGGAGATGGGAGCCAAGGGCGACCTCGGCGTCGAACTGAACCTTGATCTCGTTCCCGTACGTGAAGAGAAGATGACCGCCTATGAAATGATGCTTTCTGAAAGCCAGGAACGCATGTTGATGGTTCTCAATCCTGAAAAGGAAGACGAGGCAAAGGCGATTTTCGTTAAATGGGGTCTGGATTTTGCTGTGGTTGGCAAAACCACAGACGATCTGCGCTTCCGCATTCTGCATCAGGGCGAGGAAGTCGCGAACCTGCCAATCAAGGAACTGGGTGACGAAGCACCGGAATATGACCGCCCTTACATCGAGCCTGGCACTCATTCCGGTTTGCCGCCCGAAGATGTGGCCGAACCTGAAGATTATAATGCAGCTCTCATGCAATTGATCGGCTCACCCGATCTTTGTTCCCGTCGATGGGTATGGGAGCAATACGATACGCTGATCCAGTCGAACAGCATGCAAATTCCCGGTGGAGATGCCGGGGTTATCAGACTGGTAGATGAGAATGGCGAACCCACCGGGCGCGCGCTTGCCTTTACCAGCGACGTGACACCGCGATATGTGGAAGCTGATCCATTCGAAGGCGGCAAACAGGCCGTGGCAGAAGCTTGGCGTAACCTCAATGCCGTGGGCGCTGAACCATTGGCCACCACGGACAATCTCAATTTCGGCAATCCGGAACGCCCTGAAATCATGGGCCAGTTCGTGTTTGCCATCAAAGGCATTGGGGAAGCGGTAGGCGCCCTTGGCATGCCGATCGTATCCGGCAATGTGTCGCTTTATAACGAAACCAACGGCCAGGGCATTTTGCCTACACCAACCATCGGTGCGGTTGGTTTGATTGAAGACACTTCTTGCATGGCGCGCGTTGGCGGCATGAATGAGGGTGATATTGTCTATATGATTGGCTCCGAAGCAGAGCATCTTGGGCAATCCCTCTATATGCGCGAAATCCTCGGTCTCGAAGATGGCCCTGCCCCGGCTGTAGACCTGCTCACTGAGAAAATGCGCGGTGAATTTGTTCGCGCAGCAATCAGATCTGGCGAAGTAACCGCATGTCACGATGTTTCCGATGGCGGCCTTGCCGTTTGCCTTGCGGAAATGGTCATGGCCAGCGGCATTGGCATGTCCGTGAAAATCGACGGAACGCATACACATGCAGCGCTTTTTGGCGAAGACCAATCCCGCTATGTCCTGACCATGTCGCGTGATTACGCAAATATGTTTGCAGCCAATGCGGAAGGCTCAGGTGTTTTCTTCCAGCGTCTTGGAACCGTCACTGGAGATCGATTGACGATCGGAAAAACCGTGTCACTATCCGTATCTGAAATGAAAGCAGTGCACGAATCATGGTTTCCGACCTATATGGAAGGAAATGCTGTTAGCGAAGCCGCTGAATAAGGAGAGTGCCCCATGCCAATGGATGCAGGTGAAATCGAACGGATGATCAAAGAGGCTCTGCCGGATGCGCAAGTCACAATCCGTGACCTTGCCGGAGATGGCGACCATTACGCTGCAGAAGTTGTTTCGGAAAGCTTCAAGGGAAAATCCCGCGTGCAGCAGCACCAAATGGTTTATGAGGCACTGAAAGGAAATATGGGTGGTGTGCTACACGCCCTCGCCTTGCAAACCAGTGCGCCACCGGAAGGGTGATGCAGTGACCAAAAAAACTTCTGGCATGGAAAAAGCACCGCGCGTTCTTAAAGACCCGTTCTGGACAGATCGGTTCTTTTGGATTGGGGTGGGAACCGCCGGATTTTGGCTTGGCGTATTCTGGTGGCTGTTGAGTTAGATCAGTGGACTTCCTTGCAATCGCCATCATACTGGTCATCATATTTTTTGCGCTGATCAAGGGCGTGATCAAAACGTTCCAGCGTCAGCCGGTCGTCGCGATCCTGTGCATCATATTCCTGTTTCCGATATACCTGATCTGGGCATTTGCGGAACTGTTCACAGCACCCATCGGCTCCAAACAATGAGTTTGGTTTGAACCGTTCCGAGTGGCCAAAGCTATTTGGAGACTTCAGCAAACGGCGCGGGCCTGAGGCTTTGGAGTGCTAACACCAAACCGAACAGGGCAACAATCGCTCCGGCAATTCCTACCGTTGATAGGCCGAAGACCGTTGTCATTCCACCACCAACAATCGTACCGAGCCCCTGCCCCAGGAATATCATTGAGCCATTGCAGGCAAACGCAATAGTGGCATTTGGCCCTGCACCGATGGCAAGCCAGCTTTGAATGATTGGCGAACAGGCAAACAGACAGATTGCGCCAAGTGTTATCGATAAAGCTATCAGCGCGATGCCAACGCCGCCAAGCGCGGCTAGATGCAACGAATAGGCATATAACAGCTGCGTTGTAACAATACCCGCCAACAAAAACGGTAAAGGCGATCGGCCAGCCCCCGCGAGCCGCGCACCCAATGGTAAACCAATTACGGACCCTATTCCAACGAGCATTTGCATCAAGCCGATATAGCCACCGGTAAGCCCTGTGGCGGCGGTAATAACCGGACCGATCAGCCCGACGGAAGAAAATGTGGCGGTGAAACTCAATAGTGTAACCAGCATCAAGCCCGTGAGCGGCCATCTCAAAACAGACTTGAACGCGTTTGCGCCAGGTGGCGGCGGTGGGTCACTCGCCGGGATTGTAAGAGGAATAATAACCGCCACACTAGCGCAAAGTGCTGACGCGAACCAGAACGAAGCATTCCACCCAAGCGCTGACCCGATAAAAGAGCCGAGCGGAACGCCGAACAAAAAAGCCAGTGAGTTTCCGGCGATGATTGCCGCCAGTGCAGCCGGTCTGCGTTCCGGAGAAACCAACATGACGGCAATCGCAGAAGCAACCGGAACCGTGAGTGCCCCCACAAAACCAGCCGCCAGTCTTACAAAAAGTAGAATTGAGAAAGATGTGGTGACTGCAGACAACGCGTTCAAAAACGCCAGAAGCACAAGAACGATGATCAACAACCGCCGCCGATTAAAACGCGCTGTTGCAACCGCGAGCAACGGCCCACCCACTGCGCAGGCAATTGTAAAAGCTGTCTGCAATTGTGCGGTCGCAACGACTGAAACGCCGAGATCGGTGGCCATTTGGTCAAGCAAGCCGGAAAACACATAAGCCCCTGTGGCAAATGCAAAAGGGGCTAGCATTAGGATGAGAGCGAACCGCATATGTTAGGGGGCCAATTCAAATGATTAAAAGTATGAGCCCTGCATATGTCGCTCTAGCGGCCTAAAGACCATTAGACGGTGTTGAATTTTTCAAAGCCGCCAAAAATCAAACGTTTGCCATCAAAGGGCATCGGGATAGAACCCATCCGCTCGTCCTGCATTGCGCTTTCCATGCCCTCATCGCGCGCTTCTTTTGAAGCCCATTCGATCCAACCGATGCAAACCGTTTCATCGGCTTTGGCTTTCACCGCCATTGGGAAAGAAGTAACCTCGCCATCCGGCACATCAGCACCCCAGCAGTCCACAACAGCAATGGCACCATGGTCTTTGAACACCGAAGCCATATGGCGTGTATGCTCTTTATATTCCGCTTCCCTTGAAGTCTCGACAGCCGCCACAAAGCACTCAACATAAGCCATGGGTTTCTCCTCTTTGTCCTTGAAGTTCACGCTCAAACCATCATATTGGGTGCAGAAGTGAGCAAGGCGCAAGGAAAAACCAATGTCCGCGATGAACGAATATATTGATGGCGAAGTTAAAGGAAACGACGTGGTATTGTTCATGAAGGGCACGCCCGACTTTCCTCAATGCGGTTTTTCAGGTCAGGTCGTGCAGATCCTGAACTACCTTGGTGTGGATTATAAGGGTGTGAATGTATTGGCGGACGACGACCTGCGCCAAGGCATCAAAGATTACACCAACTGGCCGACCGTCCCACAACTCTATGTGAAGGGCGAATTTGTTGGCGGATGTGACATTATCCGCGAGATGTTCCAGGCAAGCGAATTGCAAACCCTGCTCACGGAAAAAGGCGTGCCACAGCAAGGCAAAGCGGAGGCCTAAAAGCCTTCTGTTTACTGCGGCTTAAATTCCCAAGCATCCATAGCCAGGAAATCAAAATCATAAGACTGATGAATTCTGTTCGCTGTAAATGTGCCTCCGGCAGCACCCATAGCCACGAATAGCGGTAGAAGGTGTTCATCTGTGGGATGATTTTCTTCCGCAAACGGCGCTTTTTCCCGGTAATTCAGAAGGTTGCTGACATTTCCGGATTCAAGTTCTGAACTAAACCAGTCGAGAAATGCATCGACCCATCCCCTTATATTGGCATCAAGATGCGGGTCTTTTCCTCTGGAAAACAATGCAGGTAGGTTATGTGTGATATTGCCGGTTCCGATGACGGAAATATTCCTCTCTGGAAGCCCCGAAAGGGCCTGCCCCAATCGATAGTGATATTCTGGCGTTTGATCCGGATCGATGGACAATTGAACAATCCGAATATCCGCGTTTGGGTATATGAGCGAAAATGGAACCCATGTCCCGTGATCGTACCCGCGTTGGCTCACCTTTGTGACTGGCAGACACGCGTTGGAGATTAGGTCGGCAATATCATCCGCGAGCGACGCATCACCTGGCGCTGGATACTGCATCTCGTAAAGTTCAGGCTCGAACCCACGAAAGTCGTAAATCATCGTCGGCTGAGGGTCGGTTACCACTTTTGCCCCAACCGTCTCGAAATGCGCCGAAACGGATACGATCGCATCAGGTTTTGGATACTGTTTAGCCAAGCCCCGCATGAAGTCGCTCACCGGACTTTTCTGCAATGCCATGTTCGGCGCGCCATGGGACAAAAATAAGGGTGGGAAAACGGACATACACAACTCCTGTAGAGACAAAGAGTTTATGCGTTTCAGGCCATGTCAGAAAGCAGCGATGAGTGAACACACTGTTCGCAACGAAGGAACTATCAAGTCAATTTCAGATCGCTGCGCTCGTAAACATGCCGACCGTTCTCTGAAGGCAGTTTTCGCTTGAGTGCCCAGAACTTGCGGACTTCGGTCATACCCAAATCGGGATTATCCTCCAGGAAATCACGCGTATATTGATTGAATTGATTATGGTCAGCAATTTTGGATTTGAAGCCCGCTTCGTTTTCGCGCGCCCGCATGGCGAGATACTCGTCGCCTGCATCTGCCAAGGTCTTTCCTGTGTTTGCCTTCATCCACGCCATGAATTCAATGTTGAATTTGAATTTCGGATCGACGTTCTCCTGAAAGAAGCGACGCACATTCTGGCTGTTTTTATAACTGTCAGTAATCACAGTTTCCGCCGATAGCGGTTCCTTATGCCAGTCAAACTTAGAAGTGACCTTCGCCTTCTTGTCCCCAGGCCAGGTCTTCTCACCCGTATCCAAAAAATGCGCAATGCGATCGAGGATCGTGAATTTGCCGCCAGTGGTTTTAACGCCACATGCTTTGGCATGGTCCACCAATTCGTCTTTCAGCCAGTACCAGCGTCGAAGCTCGGCACCGCTCCCGATGGTGTTAATCGCCGGGCGGGTTTCCATATCACGTCTTGTCATAGGCAGAACATAGCTACGTGTGTGCCACGGACAATAGCTGTGCTGAAAATGCGGTGGTTTATGTGAGGTCACTCACTGAAATTGTGCACGCATCTGCTGACGCATTTCGTCAACGATGCGTTTGTATTCTGCCATTTGCGATTGTGACAAAACCGCTGACAATCTCTCTTCGGTTTTTGCTTGTGATGCCTGCATGGGACTTCGAATACGCATCATCTGATGAAGCTTGGGTTTCTCACCCGGTTGGATCCCAGCTTCTTGCAGGATAGCCATTCGCTCGCGATATCCTTCTTGAAAGATTGGCCGTGCGATCGCCTTTTGCTCTTCAGTCAATGCAAGACGGGTAACGACAGTCTCAATCTGTGGCTGAAACGGGTTTTCAGCATTTGCCGGTTCAACAAAACTTAAACCAGCCGCGAAAGTTGTGGCCACCATCGCCAATGCAATCTGTCTCATCAACCTGCTCCAATGTTCTCAAGATTATGGTGATGAGTTTGGCATCGATGGTAGCGGTGGTTCAAATTACCATTCAGTAACTTGAGGCTGATGTAGATTAAAAAGCATTAATGTTGCCTGATCGGCTTTCCATCGGTGATCTCATACCAATCCGGTTTGTCATCAGCAAAGATGTGCTCTTTGATCTCAAGACCGCTGTCACCGTCGATTGATCCGGCGAGGATTGAAGTAAAGTCTTCTCTCTCGTTCTTCCAAAATAGCGAACTACCGCAGATGCTGCAGAAGCCCCGTCGCGCCTCAGGAATATTGTCAGGAGATGCCCGGTACCATGTGAGAGTATCGCCATGAATGGTCAACGCATCATCATCGGCTGCGGTAGCGGCGAAACAGTAACCGGATTGTTTGCGGCATTGGCCGCAATGGCACATCACGATGGGCCGCATTTCACCAACGGCCTCCCAAGTCACGGCTCCACAATTGCATGAACCTGTTGTTTTCTTGACCATTTGACCCTCCAAAGAGAAAAGCACCGGCTGGTTGCCGATGCTTTCATTTTAATCCGAAACGCCTGACGGGTTTGCTTAGGCTGCGGCAGTTTTTTCACCGTTATCGGCACGATCTTCCTGCAACAATTCCGCAATCAGGAAGGCAAGTTCCAGTGACTGGCTTGCATTAAGCCGAGGATCACAATGGGTATGATACCGTGAACCAAGATCATCTTCCGTCACTTCGCGGGCACCACCGGTACATTCCGTAACGTCTTGCCCGGTCATTTCAAAATGAACTCCGCCCGCGTGCGTGCCTTCTGCCTTATGGATTTCGAAGAACTGTTGCACTTCTGAAAGGACATAATCAAACGGTCGGGTTTTGAAGCCACCCGCTGAAATCGTATTGCCATGCATTGGATCACAAGACCAAACGACTTTCTTACCTTCTTTCTCAACAGCTTTGATGAGGCCCGGCAGATGCTCGCCCACTTTTTCGTGGCCAAAGCGATTGATCAGCGTCAAACGCCCAGGTTCATTTTCTGGGTTCAGAATATCGCATAGTTCGATCAAGCCGTCCGCAGTCATGCTCGGACCACATTTCAAACCAATCGGATTTTTAACTCCACGGAAGAATTCCACATGAGCATGATCCGGCTGGCGGGTGCGATCTCCAATCCAAAGCATATGGCCGGAGGTCGAGTAATAATCACCCGATGTGGAGTCAGTCCGCGTCATGGCTTCCTCATAACCAAGCAGCAGCGCTTCGTGGCTGGTGTAGAAATCCGTTTCACGCAAACGCGGATGGTCTTCTGCAGAAAACCCGATTGCATTCATGAAGCGCAGCGTTTCGCCAATCCGATCAGCCAGTTCCTGATAACGCTCAGACGCTGGGTTGTCCTTTACAAAACCAAGGGTCCACTCGTGCACATGCTCAAGATTTGCATAACCGCCTTGGGCAAAAGCACGAAGCAAGTTAAGCGTTGCAGCAGACTGACGGTAAGCCATGATCTGGCGCTCTGGATCCGGCACGCGGGAGGTTTCATCAAAGTCGATGCCGTTGATGATGTCACCGCGGTAACTCGGCAGCGTCACATCACTCTTGGTTTCAGTGTCAGATGAACGCGGCTTGGCAAATTGGCCAGCAATCCGACCAACCTTCACAACAGGCTTTGCCGCCGCATATGTGAGCACTACAGACATTTGCAAAAACACCCGGAAAAAGTCACGAATGTTGTCCGCACCGTGTTCCGCAAAAGCCTCAGCACAATCGCCGCCTTGAAGCAGGAATGCCCTGCCCTCGGCCACATCGGCCAACTGACGCTTCAGCGCACGGGCCTCTCCGGCAAAAACCAAAGGCGGATAAGACGCGAGGCGTTGCTCAACGATCTCCAGTGCCTGCTTGTCCGGGAATTCCGGTACCTGGATGATCGGCTTTGATCTCCAAGAATCTGGGGTCCAGTTTTGTGCCATCGGTTTTACCTGTCTTACTCAAAATCACGTATCTTGGCCTAACGAGGCCAACTTCAGATTTGCGTTATAACGATAGGTAAAAAAGATTTCCACAGATTATTGGCGATCAAAAGACAACACCAATACGCTTCAACTCGCGATCGTAAAGTTCGGCCTCTTCGGTTGAGACGCTCACACTTCGCGGATAGAACGGTGACGCCCGGTCCTTGATCATTGGGCGCTCGAACTTCGCTGTCGTCTCAACGAAATGGCGCACGCCTTCCTCACCATATTCGAGGTGAAACCCCTGCATCACCGCATCAAGGTATGATTGCAACAGTGCACCATCATCCATGACATCGGGCACTTCATCGGCAACATAGACGTAAAGATCGTCAGGCACATGTGAACGAGCATCGAATTTCAGGTTATTCGCTTGCAGCTTAACCCGGGTGTAGCCCGCCTCGCGTTCATCAACCGCTGGCAGGTTTTCCAATCGGTCAACCACAATCATTCCGCGTATTTCGCACTCAGGATCACGGTGGACTGACAGTAGTGCGATTTTTTGCGGGAGGGTTTCCGTCCGGGCCTGCCAATGCCGTCGCCAACCAATCAAAGTGGCCGGGAACGTATCCACATAGGCAGTTCGCAAAGTGTGGCGGTTCACAAGTGAACCAAACCCAAAATACCCCACCAAACCCTTTGGATCGGAACTCATGCGTCGACGCGTTCGCCGTTTACAACGCGGTACGAGGGCGAATACATGGTCACCAGCTCTTCGGCGGCGGTTGGATGAACGGCCATGGTTCGATCAAAATCAGCCTTTGTTGCCCCCATTTTGATGGCAACGCCCAAAGCTTGCGCCAGTTCACCCGCCGCATGTCCCATGACGTGCAAGCCCACAACACGGTCCGTAGCGTGGTTGACAATGATTTTCATGAGCATCTTGTCTTCGGCACCGGAAAGCGTATTACGCATGGGTCGGAAATGCGCACGATAAACGTCGAGCTCAGTATAGCGCTCTGCAGCTGCTTCTTCGCCCAAACCGATTGTTCCAATCTCCGGCTGTGAGAATACAGCTGTCGCGATCAAATCATGATCGGGCTTTGTAGGGTTATTCTTATATTCCGTCTCGATAAGACACATGGATTCATGAATGGCGACTGGCGTGAGCGCTACACGGTTCGTCACATCGCCGACGGCCCAGATATGGTCCACATTCGTTTTGGAATAGGCATCGACTTTGATAAAGCCACGGTCATCGGTATTAACGCCGGCCTTTTCCAGACCGAGCCCGACCGTATTCGGATTACGGCCAATCGCAAGCATCACCTGGTCTGCTGCAAGGGATTTACCAGAACGGGTATGAGCCACGAGACCTCCATCTGCCTGCTTCTCAATCCCGGTAAAGATGTCATTCAAAAGGACCGTAATACCACGGGCCTGCATTTCCTGCCGAAGCCCCGCGCGCAGATCATGGTCGAACCCGCGCAGGATTTCGTCGCCGCGATAGATGAGCGTCACATCGCTACCAAGGCCTGCAAATATACAAGCAAACTCTACCGCGATATAGCCGCCGCCCGCGATCACAATTTTTTCCGGCAACTGATCAAGATGGAAAACTTCGTCCGAGGTGATGCAATGCTCGGTTCCTTCGACGCCTGTATTACGGCTTGGCGTCCCACCCACAGCAAGCAAAATCCGCTCGGCCGTTACTGTTTTATCGAGTGCTTTCAGGTAAATCGAATGCAGCCCCACAAGCTCGGCGCGTGAATCGATAATATCGGCGCCATTTGCATCGAGACCCTTCCGGTACAAACCTTCCAGGCGGTCGATTTCCTTGTCTTTGTTCGCGATGAGGGTTTGCCAATCAAAGGAAGTCTCTCCCACATTCCAACCAAAGCCCGCGGCTGCCTCAAATTCTTCGGAGAATTGAGACGCATACACCATCAGCTTTTTCGGAACGCATCCCCGGATGACGCAAGTGCCACCCCAACGGAATTCCTCGGCGATACCCACTTTTTTGCCCATGCCAGCAATCAACCGTCCGGCGCGAACGCCGCCGGAACCACCGCCAATAACGAAAAAATCGTAATCAAATTCGCTCATGAAACTTCCAATCAGAAAAAAATAAACCCGGGCAAGCCCGGGTCTTTATATAATTTGTCGAAGGAGCCTATTGCAGTCCCTGTTCACTCAACTTTTCCTGAACCGACTGTGCCATGTCTCGGGTGATGCCGGACCGCCAAACCTTGGCCGCGGCATCCACTTGTTGAAATAGAGTTGGCGTCAGGCGCAAAAACTTGATCCCGGCTTCGGCTGTGAAGAATGCCTCGATCTGTTGCAGTTCTTCTTGCGTAAACATTTTGGTGTAAACCGCTGCCACTTCGTCTTCCAAAGGTCCGCGTCTTACCGCGAGAGAAATCGCCACCTCATCAACAATGGTCGATATTTCGTTCTCAATGTCAGGACGGTTGGCGATCAAGCCAGCTTTCGTGAACGAAGCAACTTCAGGCAAAATGCCGTCGAGCCTGCTCGTTGCACCCGTGGCCACCATCGCAGCCTTTGCCGCTGCTGTGTGTTCGGGTGTTACGTCCTGCGCCTGAGCTGCGGAAACACCAGCCGCTAACGTCGCACCCAAAAACGCGACCACTTTCAACAAACGCATAAACGAGAATGCCAATGTCATGAATTTCAAACTCCAGTTTATCTTAGAAGGCGATCGCCCTTACCGGCTCAATACTTTCACACCGTCCGGGCTCGCTAAAAACACGCTGCTTGCGTATCCCAAAAACAGACCATGTTCAACCACGCCGGGAATATCCAGCAACCGATCGGAGAGTTCTTTAGCATCGGGAATATGGCCAAAAGAAGCATCGAGAATGAAATGTCCACCGTCAGTGAGATATGGCGTATCGTCGCCACTTCGCAATTGAATTGGACCGCTCATTCCGAGGCCGGAAGTAACTTTCTCAACCGCCATATGGGTAGCTTTCAACCCAAACCGATTCACTTCAATGGGAAGCGGGAAAGCACCAAGCGTCTCCACCAGTTTGGAATCATCGGCAATAACCAACATTTCGTTTGCTGCGTTCGCCACAATCTTCTCACGCAACAGGGCCCCGCCCCCGCCTTTAATCAGGTTAAAGTCATGATCCACTTCATCCGCACCATCAACAACCAGATCCAGTTCAGGCATTTCATCAAGCGTTACCAGAGGAACACCTAGCTCCTCGCACAGCGCTTTCGTCCTTTCGGAGGTCGGCACGCCAGTTATTTGGAAGCCTTGCGCCACTTTTTCAGCCAGAAGACGAACAAATTCATCCGCTGTTGAGCCGGTGCCAATACCCAAACGCGCGCCTTCCGGCACTTTGGCCAAAGCAGCCCTCGCCGCTTCGATTTTTAGTTCTCTACTCATCAGGCGTCTGGCCTCCCCGCGTCCATAGTGTTACAGCCACTGCTACCACCACGATTTGTAATTCTCCAAGACTTTCGTTGAGTTTCAACACCTCTCCTCTGCTAATTGAACGGGAAACCCATGCGCTCACTGATAATTTTCGACCTCGACGGCACGCTGGCCCACACGGCGCCCGATCTATTGGCAACCTTGAACCGCGTTACGGCAGCAGACGGGGTTGCTCCTGTCGGGTTGGAAGAAATAGGGCAAGTGGTCGGTTTCGGAGCCAAAGCCATGATCAAAATGGCATGCGAGCGAAGCAATTTCGAAATCTCAGAGGAAAAACATAATGAGTTGCTCGCGGCATTCCTCGAGGATTATTCAAATAACCTCGCCAATGAGACCGTGTTATTTGAAGGCTTACTCAATGCCATGGACACACTTGAGCGTGAAGGATTTGAGTTCTCGGTTTGCACGAACAAAATGATCCAAATGACCATCCCGCTTCTAAAACAATTGGGAATGTCAGATCGCTTCAAATCGGTTACGGGCGGAAATAGTTTTGTATTCAGAAAGCCCGACCCGAGACACTTGGAAGAAACAGCGAAATTGGCGGGCAAAACCTTGGGAGACGCAATCATGATCGGCGACTCATCCGCTGACATAGATGCTGCCCGCGTTGCAGAAATTCCATCGGTCGCTGTAACATTCGGTTACTCGAATCAACCGGTAGAAACGCTGGGGGCGAGCAAAATCATCAGTCATTTTGATGAATTACCGGCAGTGATCAACGACCTCAAACACCTGTGAAACAGATTTAACCAGGCGTGGTCAGGCGCGTTTTTTTAGCTCAACAATGCGAGCATCGGCTGCGTCTTTTTTGCTCCAGGCGGTATACCAATCCACAAATTCCTGCTCTGGCAGTGGCCTCGCGAAATAATAGCCCTGCACCATCGTACAGCCGTGATCGACAAGGAATTGATACTGCTCAAGCGTTTCCACACCTTCAGCCACGGTCTGGTAATTCAGGCTGTTCGCCATCGCGAGAATTGTCCGTACAATCGCCTTGCCATGTTCCTGGTCATCATTGGTGAGCATATCCACAAAAGACCGGTCAATTTTGAACACATCGAACGGCATCTTGGACAATTGCGACAGGTTTGAATACCCGGTCCCAAAGTCATCAATTGCAAAGCGAATGCCGAGGTTCTTCAACGCCTGAATATGTTTGAGCGCCATCGCCGGGTTTTGCATGGCCATACTCTCGGTCAGTTCAAGTTCAAGCATTTCCGGGTTTGCGCCAGTGGCGTCCAATACTTCACGGACCGTTCGGGCGAGGTCCGGCCGTTCGAACTGGGCAGTGGAGATATTGACCGCAATGGAAATATCGAGGCCTAATTTGTCAAACCGTACGATTTGGCGACAGGCTTCTTCCAAAACCCATTTGCCCAGCGGCAGGATAAGTCCGCAGTCTTCGGCAATTCGAATAAACTCCAGCGGTTGTATCATCCCCTTTTCAGGATGTT
This sequence comes from uncultured Hyphomicrobiales bacterium, assembly GCA_963922635.1. GTDB lineage: Bacteria > Pseudomonadota > Alphaproteobacteria > Rhizobiales > Rhizobiaceae > JAALLB01. The sequence goes on from CAWUJX010000018.1 coordinate 13,461, forward strand.
TCCACCGAATGAGAGCTTCCGCAGCCTTCGGCATCGACGAACCGGTTTCAATTTTCGGCTGGTAGTAGAGTTCAAGCTGATCGTTGGCTTCGATCGCAAGACGCAGATCGTGTTCGATCTCAGCTTTTTTCGAAGCTTCCGCGTTTAATTCAGCGGAGAAGAAACGATAGGTGTTTTTACCATCTTCCTTGGCTTGATACATCGCCATGTCAGCACTTTTCAGAATTGTCTGATAGTCAGAGCCATCCTGAGGGAATGCGGCAATACCAATGGATGCGCCGATATGGATGATGCTACCATCAATATCAAACGGCTCCGCAACCGCGTCGATAATCCGTTGAGAAACGGTCGCAGCGTCGGTTGCCTCACGGATCTCTGAAAGAAGCACCGTAAACTCATCGCCACCCAACCGGGCAAGAACCTGTTTTTGAGCCTGTGCCTTTGAGCCGTCATCAATCGGCATATCATCAGCGCCAGTTTTCAATGTGACAGTGTCATACCCGATAAGGTCTTCCGCCCTCAAAACATTGGCCAAACGATCTGAAAACTGGCCAAGGAGCAAGTCGCCGATGTCATGTCCATGGGTGTCATTCACCCGCTTGAAGCCGTCGAGGTCCACAAACAGAAGCGCTCCGGTCGATTTCTGTCGGACACTGCGCTTGATGGCACGTGAAAGCTCTTTGCGGAAAAACTCCCGGTTTGGCAGCTGTGTGGTGCGGTCAACATAGGCCAATTCATAAATCTGCTCGATGTTCTGTTTCAGTGTTTTGACCATGCTGGAAACAGAATTGCCCAATTGCCGGATCTCATTTGGACCCTCGATAGGTAGTTCCACGTCAAGATCGCCCTCCGAGACAGCCACTGCTGACTTTGAAAGCCTGCTCAAGGGAGCTGTGATTTGGCGTGACAACATCAACGCCAACAGAATTCCCAATAACAAAATCGGAACTGACGAACTCAGGTTTGCAAGAATTATTGGAAACGCGATCTCATTGAAGGACGGGTTTTCGTACTGGATCATCAACGAACCGATAACACCGCCGTTGATCAATGGTTCTGCAACGGTCACCACCCGCCCGTCCACAGAGTACACCGCTTCTGATTTTTCCATTGCCAGTGATTGCTCAGGGATATCCGCAACCGCCATTAGCGTTGGTGTAACCGTATCACCGTCGAGGAAGAACGTGCGGTTCGTATCGATTGCGAGAACCCGCTGAACGCTTTCGCGGGTACGCACAGATGCGAGAATTTCTTCGATTTCGCTCAGATCAAAGAATTCAAATTGTTTTTCAAGGCTCCGCGCGACAACATTTGTCATCGACAACGCCTCATCCAAGCGTTGTTCCTGCGCCTTGCGGGTCTCGTGGAATGTGTCGGTGATGAGCTGAGCAGCCATCAAGGTCAGCGCAACCGCACTGATCAACAGGACGACCCGGAACCGGATACTGTCTGCAAATGCTCTAAGTCTACCCGCCATTAGACCTCTTAATACGGAGAAAATCCCCGCTCCCTGCCTTTTTGAGGTTTGATCCCCAATGTAGTTTTTGCTGGATGTTGGTCTAAAGACTAAACAAAACCATATGGTAAACGGAGGCCCGCTTTCCGGCATATTGGTTAACGGGATACAAACTCCGCAGTATTTTTCGCAGTTGAGAACGAGAAATCGGTTGGGCCTCAATCGCCAAATGGTCTAAGTTCTGTCGAAATCTTTCCCGGAACAAGAATGCATCCGAACACACACAATGCCGCTGATAACATGCGTGGCAGCCTTTTCATGCTGCTTGCGATGGCAAGCTTTGCCTTGGGAGACACAATCATAAAACTGGTAAATTCGGTTTTGCCACTCTCCCAAATACTGGTTATCCGCGGGTGTTTCGCCATCGTATTGTTTTTTGCGATTACCGCGTGGTTCAACCAGTTGCGGCCCGTGAAAATCATTTTCAGGAAAGCATTTCTGCTGCGGCTTTTGGGCGAGGTCATCGCTGCACTCTTTTTCCTCACAGCACTCTTTAACATGCCAATGGCCAATGCAGCTGCAATCATGCAAGCAATCCCACTCACGGTGAGTTTGGGAGCGGCATATTTCTTTGGTGAGACGATAGGCTGGCGGCGTATCCTTGCAATCGTTGTGGGCTTCATTGGCGTGTTGATGATCGTACAACCGGGTGCGGAAGGCTTCACAGTCTATTCGATTTATTGCCTCATCGCGGTTGGTGGAACCACACTGCGCGATCTGGCAACCAGACGCCTGCCGAACGACGTGCCGAACCTGTTTGTCGGTTTGATCACCGTCATCGTCGTCGTATTGATGGGGCTTGTATTGGCACTGTTTGAAACCTGGCAACCGGTCTCAACCAATGAAGTGGCAGCCCTTGCCGGCGCTTCGGTTTTCATGGTGACCGGATTTGTCGGCATCGTTGCGGGCATGCGCGTCGGTGAAGTGGGTGTGGTTACCCCATTGCGTTATTCAATCCTCATTTTCGCAGTGATCCTCGGCTTTCTCGTTTTCAATGAATTGCCGAACACGCTCACGGTGATAGGTGCCTTTGTGGTTGTTGGAAGCGGATTGTTCACGCTCTATCGCGAAACCGTCACTGCACGCACACAACGTCAGGCAGGTAAGGCTTAACATGCGCGAGCGAACGCCTCCCCATATTGTAACGCTTGCCTTGGCCGCTGCCATCGCGCCGCTTGCCATGAATGTTTACTTGCCGTCGCTTGCAGCGATTGCGGAACACTTCAACACAACAGCCCCAACCGCACAGCTTTCTGTGTCACTTTTTTTGGCTGCAACTGCGGTTATGCAGATTGTTTGCGGTCCACTGTCTGACCAACATGGTCGACGGCCGGTGATGTTGTTTCTTTTAACGACTATGCTCGGCGCAACCCTTGTTTGCATCTATGCCCCAACGATTGAAATATTCCTCGCAGGCCGAATTCTGCAAGCAAGTGCAGCTGTCGGGATCGTGCTGTCACGGGCCATTGTTAGAGACATGGTCGCCGGAGATGGCGCTGCGAGCATGATTGGCTACGTGACCATGGGCATGACCCTCGCCCCGATGATTGGTCCTGCTCTAGGTGGTCTATTGGCTGTGAACTTTGGCTGGCAGGCAAGCTTCTGGCTGATCTTTGGCTTCACTGCTTTTGCCATGGTTGTGATGTGGTTTGACCTCGGCGAAACCAATCAAACCCGCGGCGGCAGCTTCGAAGAAACGTTCAGGTCATGGCCCGAGTTAATCGCTTCCCATCGGTTTTGGGGATATGCCCTATGCTGCGCATTTGCTTCAGGTGCATTTTTCGCATTTCTGGGCGCGGCACCACTGATCAGCATCCAATACTATGAAATGACGCCAACGGACTTCGGCTTGTATTTCTTCTTTATTGCGGTGGGATATATGGGCGGAAACTTCCTGGCAGGGCGTTATTCCACCAAAATCGGCATGAACACGATGATGATGATCGGCAATCTCGTCGTGCTAAGCGGGCTTTTAATCGCAATCGCGCTGATCCTGATACTGCCGCAAAACCCGTTGGCATTTTTCGCACCTATTTTCCTGATGGGCGCTGGAAACGGCATTACGCTACCCAATGCAAACGCAGGCATTGTGAATGTTCGCCCTAAAATCGCTGGCGCAGCTTCAGGACTGGGTGGCGCGTTACAGATCGGTGGCGGCGCATTGTTCGCTGCCCTCACCGGCTATGGTTTGAGCCCACAGGACGGTCCATTCTTTCTTTTGATTGTAATGCTGGTCTCGATAGCGCTTTCAATTGGCGCTGCCATTTATGTTCTCTATATAGCAAAGCAACGCGCAAAAGAGGCAAAAGCATTTTGACGGTCGAGACATCATCATACCTGATCGCACCGAACCTTGAAGACGAGCGGCTTTCCAAAACTGTTGCCGGCATCGACCAATCCGGTGAACCGATTGACACGCATGTGGTTCAGGAACGCGCGCTGACACTGTTCCTCAATTCCCAGGAAGTGGTCACCATGATGACGATTGGGGACCATCCTGATCTTCTGGCAATCGGATATCTGAAAAACCAGAACATGCTCAATGATGACGACGAAATCACCGACATTGAATACGACGAAGACCTCGAAACCATCATCGTTAGAACTGCAAATGAAACCAATTTCGAAGAGAAAATGAAGAAGAAGGTGCGAACCTCCGGCTGTGCCCAAGGCACGGTCTTCGGTGACATTATGGACACTTTCGAAGATACCAAACTCTCTCAAGGCGCGGTTTTAAAAACGTCTTGGCTTTACGGCTTGACCAAACAAATCAACACGACGCCAAGCCTTTACCTTCAGGCAGGTGCGATCCATGGATGTGTTCTGTGTCAACAAAACCGTCCGCTGGTCTACATGGAAGATGTGGGCCGTCACAATGCGGTCGATAAAATATCCGGCTGGATGTTTCAAAATGGTGTCAAACCCGATGACAAAATCTTCTACACCACAGGCCGCTTGACGTCTGAGATGGTCATAAAAACTGTAATGATGGGCATACCGATACTGGTCTCACGGTCCGGGTTCACCGCGGCTGGTGTCGAGCTTGCCCGTCAGGTTGGGCTCACCCTGATCGGACGGGCCCGGGGAAAACGCTTCATTGCTCTTTCAGGTGAACAACGCATCATTTTTGATCAGGACCCGAACACCGTGCCTGACGAAGACCGGAAACAAAACCGCAAAGCCAAAGCCGATGACTAAACCCGCCGGAGTCGTTCTTGCTGGCGGTCTTTCACGCCGCATGGAAGGACCAGATAAAACAATGATGCTGCTTGCGGGTAAACCGCTGGTACAACATGTCTGCGAGCGGCTCGGCAACCAAACGTCACCATTACTTCTGAATGCAAATGGTGACGTCAGCCGTTTCGACTTCTTGGATTTAGCCATCCGCACCGACAGTATTGGCGGGCATGCCGGACCACTGGCAGGCGTTCTAACCGGAATGCAATGGGCATCAACATTGCCTGACCAAGATTGGATTATTACTGCTGCTGCGGACACTCCGTTCTTTCCGGAAAACTATGTTGAGCAAATGATCGCAGCAAAAGCAGACAACCAGATCATTTTGGCCACATCGAATGGGAGAAGGCACCCAGTGTTTGGACTTTGGCATATTTCTTTGGCTGAAAAACTGGAAGCCTTCTTACAAGCCGGCGACCGTAAGGTGATGTTGTTCGTCCAGGAATTTGCAAACAGTGTGGTAGACTTCACATCGCCAGACAGGGATCCGTTTTTCAACGTGAATACCCCGGAGGATTGGGCTGAGGCAACAAAACGCGTGGCCGCGAGCGTCAACCATGACTGAGATGCGATGCTTCGGGATAGCCGGGTGGAAAAATTCCGGAAAGACTTCGCTGGTAAGTTCACTCGTAAGCGAGATGACTGCGCGCGGTGTCACCATATCCACGTTGAAGCATGCCCATCATGCCTTTGATCTCGACACGCCGGGCACCGACAGTTTCAAACATCGTACAGCAGGTGCAAAAGATGTTGTTCTTGTTTCGGAAAACCGTTGGGCAATTCAGCACGAATTACAGGGCGAACCTGAACCCTCTTTTGAAGAGATACTCCGCAGGATCAACCCTTGCGATTTGCTGCTTGTGGAGGGCTATAAGCGCGAACCTATTCCAAAGATTGAGATTATTGGGCCTGATAACCGGGATGATTTTCTATGGCCGAATGATCAAAATGTGAAAGCAATTGCCATCGACACGCCCATCGACGGATGCTCACTCCCACAATTTGAACGCTCACAAGCAACTGAAATTGCAGATTTTATTTTGAATTTTTACGGAATTTCCGGATGAAAAAGCTACGCGACGATTGTTTTCTTCATGACAAGGATCGCCTGACCCACAAAGAGGCGCTGGCACTTCTGCGTGAAAGTGTCTCGACGCTGGCGGCTCCTGAGACCATAGCACTGGAAAACGCTGCGAACCGTTATCTGGCCGAAGATATCGTCGCGCCGCGCAACATCCCCTTCACTGATAATGCTGCCGTGGATGGTTATGCGTACTCTTTCGCAGATCACGAACCGACTGGCGGCTTCTTTCCCATCACCACACGCATCCCCGCAGGAGAAACCTCACCTATTGAACTGCCAGGCTTTTCGGCTGCACGCATTTTCACTGGCGCTGTCATGCCCAATGGCGCTGATACAATTGCCATGCAGGAGGATTGCGAACTCCACAGCCAAGACGGGACGGACTTCGTGATTGTTCCCCAGGGTTTGAAACGCGGTGCCAATTGTCGGCTTGCGGGCGAAGATGTGGCAGAAGGTAATCGCGTTGCCTCCGCCGGCACTCGACTGCGGCCACAGGAACTGGCCGGCATAGCCTCAACAGGCCAAGCGGAAGTTTCAGTTTGGTCCAAACTGAAAATCGGGCTGATATCGAGCGGGGACGAGGTTTTACGGCCCGGCGCACCGTTTGAGCGCGGCAAAGTCTACGATGCGAACCATGTTATGCTAAGGGCAATGTTGCAGAGCCTGCCAGTTCAAGTCACAGATTTAGGAGTGATCGCTGATGATGCGGCCAAAGTGGCCAAGCAATTGGAGGCGGCGAGCCAGACCTTTGACATAATAATTTCAACCGGTGGCGCATCACGGGGCGAAGAAGACCATTTTATCACCAGCCTCGAAGACTTGGGCAAGTGCCATCTTTGGCAATTGGCTGTAAAACCCGGACGCCCAATCGGCTTTGGACAGATTGAAGACACGCCATGCTTCGTTCTACCGGGAAACCCGGTTGCGGCTTTTATTTGTTTTCTGATGTATGTGCGCCCCACGCTCATCAGCCTATGCGGCGGCGATTGGCATGAGCCGAACCGATATACCCTTCCCTCGGCCTTTACTATTTCATCGAAACCGGACCGACGCGAGTTCTTGCGAGGGTTCATCGAAATCATCGACGGAAAGCCACACGTTCAGAAGTTCAAACGTGATGGGTCAGGTTTGATCTCAGGGTTACAAGCCGCGAACGGAATGATCGAAGTCGACGATGCAACCACGGGTGTCTCCAAGGGCGATCCCGTATCATTTATTCCCTTCTCTGAATTCGGCACTACGAATTGATCTCAGGTTCGTGCATTATGAAGAAATAGATATGCGACACGCTTGTCTCGCGGCAGACATTGCCAAGCGACCCATGAAATGATTAAACTTTCGCTGTGACGTGGTGTGAGAAACAAAACGGCATAAAGGGGTTTTCGTTTCACAATCATGGTCAATAGCAGTTCCACAAAAGAACATCCCGTTCTGCATCTACAAGATATCCACAAAGCCTATGGCGATCTCGAAGTTCTGAAAGGTGTCAACCTACAGGCTCACCGCGGTGATGTGATCGCGCTGATCGGATCATCCGGCTCTGGCAAATCGACCCTGCTGCGCTGTACGAATCTTCTCGAAATTCCGCAAAAAGGCGGAATCGATTTTGAAGCGGAGAGTGTGGAATGGAAAGAAACCCGTCAGGGTCGCGTTCCGGCGAATGAAGAACAAATCCTGAGGATCAGGACAAACCTCGCCATGGTGTTTCAGCAGTTCAATCTCTGGGCGCATATGACCATATTGGAAAACGTGATGGAGGCCCCGGTCACCGTACTGAAGCAGGACCGCAGCGAAGTTGAGAAACGCGGCCGGGCATTGCTCGAAAAAGTGGGCATCGGCGACAAATGCGACAAATACCCGTCACAGTTATCAGGCGGGCAACAGCAACGTGCGGCCATCGCCCGCGCTCTCGCCATGGAACCACGCGCGCTTTTGTTTGACGAACCCACATCGGCGCTCGATCCCGAACTCGAGGCGGAAGTGGTGCAAGTGATTAAAGATTTGGCTGCGGAAGGCCGCACCATGCTGATCGTCACCCACGACATGAAACTTGCGCGCGATGTGGCAAACCATGTAATCTTTTTGCATGAGGGATTGATTGAGGAAGAGGGCGACCCGTCCCGCGTCTTCGGCAAACCCAAATCAAAACGGCTCCAACAATTCTTAAGCGCGATTGCGGGGCCAAATCCATAAACAGGCGCTTCATTCTAGGGGCAAGACCCAGGGAGAGAACACATATGAAAACACTCATTACAGCAACCCTGTTCGCTGCGTTAATAGCGACGACAGCATTTGCATCAGACGTTGTCCGTATGGGCACAGAGGGCGCATACCCTCCCTATAACTTTGTAAATGACCAAGGCGAAATCGACGGCTTTGAACGCGAAGTCGGCGACAAAATCTGCGAACTGGCAGAACTCAACTGCGAATGGGTGAAAAACGATTGGGACAGCATTATCCCAAACCTCGTTTCCGGCAACTACGACACCATTATCGCAGGCATGAGCATCACCGCAGAGCGCGATGAAGTGATTGACTTCAGCCAGGAATATTTCCCACCGGACCCATCCGCCTATGTTGCCCTGAAAGGCGCAAGCGATGATGTGATCAAAGGTGTTGTGGCTGCACAAACAGGCACCATTCAGGCTGCACATGCCGCGGAGTCAGGTGCCACCGTAGTTGAGTTCAAAACACCGGATGAAACCATCGCAGCTGTGCGTGCCGGTGAAGCCGATGCAGTTCTTGCAGATGATGCGTTCCTTGCGAAATTCGTAAGTGAAAGCGGCGGCGAACTCGTATTCGTTGGCGAAAAAGTCCAGATCGGTGGCGGTGTGGGCATTGGTGTCCGCGAAAGCGATACCGAGCTTAAGGGTAAAATCAACGCAGCGATTGATACCATGAAGTCAGACGGCTCTCTCAACGCCATGCTGGAGAAATGGTTTCCTGACAAGCCGGAAGCACGTTACTAATACGACTACCATCAAGCCCGCTCACGCGGGCTTGATTTCTTCAATAGCCCAAGAAGTCAGATGTTTTCATACTGCCAAGACCCATCCGTTCTTTCAGGCCTGACCTGGCTTTCTTGCTACCTTACCACCAATGTGCATTTTTCTTTTTATTGGAGCTTTGTGACCGTACTCACATTGCTTGCCATCACTGCACCGCTGGCACTTCTTTTTGGGTTTGGAGGCGCAGTCGCGAGGCGCTCATCATTTGCGCCACTTCGCTGGTTCGGCACAATTTACACAAACATGATCCGCGGTGTTCCGGAGATCCTATTCTTTTTATTCGTTCCTATCGCCCTTGACCAGGCGCTTGAATATATTCGCTACAAAACACTCTGCGAAGACAGTTCCGCCCCCGTCTATCAGGGTAATGACTTTATCGTCTGTGATGCGGCGAAACTCCCTCTAAGCTCCGCTGATGCCTGGGTGCATTCCACATACAACTTTTCTCTGGCGGTCGTTGCTTTCGCGGTCGTTTCAGGCGCCTTCGCTGCCAATGTCATCGATGGCGCATTAAAGGCTGTTCCAAAGTCACAATTGGAAACCGCATCCGCTTACGGCATGTCGGACAAACAGGTGTTCTGGCGTGTTCACGTTCCCCAAATGTGGGGCTATGCGCTGGCAGGTCTCTCGAACCTCTGGATGATTTTGATCAAGTCGACGCCTTTGCTCTTCCTTCTTGGTATCGAAGACGTGGTATATTGGGCGGGATATCTGGGTGGCGCAAAAACCAGTTTCTTTGACTACCCACATCCCGATTGGCGCATCTGGTATTTCGGCGCATTGCTGATCTTCTATCTGCTCATGACATGGGGCAGCGAAAAAATCCTGAACCGATTATCCCGAAGATTTGCCCGCGGTCAGGCCACACTTGGCGGAACAACACAGGGAGCGCCTGCCTAATGTCGTGCTCCCAAACCATTCTTGACTATGGCCTTCGATCAATCGGTATTGGCGAGCGGTTGTTGCCGCGCACAGACATCACGCTCTGTGAACAGTTCGTACTGATCGGCAGCGGCATGATCTGGAACATTTATTTTACCGTTTTCGGCCTGCTGCTTGGCTTCGGTTTCGCAACGCTGTTGGCAGTGGGAAAAGCAAGTGAGAACAAGCTGATCGCATGGCTTTCCCGAAACTACATATTTGTTTTCCGGGGGTCACCGCTCTTCATTCAGTTCTTCATCGCCTATGAAACATTCGTGTTGCTGCCCAAAGTCGGCATGGACATCAATCTGGGGTTTATCGAAATCACCGCCGAAACCAGATGGCTCACGCGTGCGTGGCTTGGTGCATTGATTGTGCTGTTTTTGAACACATCTGCATACACGGCAGAGATTTTTTACGGGGCGTATCGGTCGGTCCCACGCGGTGATGTGGAAGCGGCAAAAGCGTATGGAATGGGCCCTTATCAGCGCTTCCGCCGGATCATTTGGCCTACCATGTTGAGGCTCGCTTGGCCCGCTTACACCAATGAAGCGATTTTCATGTTCCACGCCACGTCGCTTGCCTTCTTTGCAAGCTTTCCCGCATGGCGGCAGAAGGGTGATGCGCTCTATTATGCGAATTACTTTGCGGACAAAACATTCAATCCGTTTGTCCCCTACCCCATCGCAGCCTTTTATTTTATCCTCTTCACGCTCGTCATCATTCTGATTTTTGGTGCCATTAACCGGCGTTTAAACAGCCATTTGAACTTGAGCGAAAAACGGCGATTAACGTTTAAGCCACAAACGATGCTACGATAAGCAATGTTTGAGCAGATCAGCATTTCCTTCTGGTTTTTCTGTCTGCTGGTCTTCTTTGCTGTTATCGCTTTTCTCGATCGGATTTTTGCGCCCAGTGTGCGATGGTTTTTTCGACGTCGGGTAAACTCCGCAATCGATGAGTTGAACGCACGGCTGGATACGCAAATTCAGCCCTTCAAACTGACACGAAAACAAAGCCTTGTTGATCAACTCATGTATGACCCACAGGTCATTGCTGCCGCAGAAGCTGAGGCAAAACGCGATGGTATTCCGCTGGCTGTTATCATGAAAAAGGCCGAACGTTATGCGGGCGAAATCGTCCCTTCATTTTCACCGCTTGCATATTTCGGCTTTGGCACCCGCGCGTCGAAATGGCTGTCCGAATTCATGTACCGGGTCCGGCTAGGATATCTGGATGATGAGAAACTGAGAAACATTGAGGCCGATGCATCGGTAGTCTTTGTCATGAACCACCGTTCAAACATGGACTACGTCTTGGTCACCTACCTTGCTTCCACCCGAACTACGCTGTCCTATGCCGTGGGCGAATGGGCTAGAATTTGGGGCTTACAAAGTCTCATCCGTGCCATGGGAGCGTATTTCATCCGCCGCTCATCACGCAATGATCTCTATCGCAAAGTCCTTGCACGATATGTGAGCATGGCAACTCGCGAGGGGGTGACGCAAGCTGTCTTTCCCGAGGGTGGCTTGTCTCGCGATGGATTGTTACAGCCGCCCAAATTGGGGCTTCTGAGCTACATGGTCAGCGATTTTAATCCGACCAGCGGACGCGATATCGTGTTTGTACCGGTTGGCATCAATTATGACCGCGCGTTGGAAGATCGCATTTTAACGTCAAACCTGGAGCGCGAAGAAACCGGACGCAACTTCAATGTGAGCATCATCAAGTCCGTCCAATTTCTCGGCACACTTTTGTCCCGGCGTTTCAAAGGAACGCTTTATCGTCTCGGCTACGCCTGCGTGAGTTTTGGCAACCCTGTCTCTCTCAAAGACTGGCTAAAGAAAAATGAACTAAACCTCAATCCTGACCACGCGGCTGACAATACGGCGATTGTTGAAAAACTCGGCCAAGACCTGCTTGGTGAAGTGGGCCGAGTGATCCCTGCGCTTCCTGTAAGCTTGGTTGCGACCGTGTTCGTGAAAGCGGATGAAACCGCGGAGATGAGCGAGTTGGATATAAAATCAAAAGTCTCGCAACTGGTGAAGAAACTCGAAAAAGCTCAAAACCACGTGCACATTCCCCGCGAAGATCTCGACTATGCCATCAGCACAGGCCTGCGCATGCTGGTTTTGCGCCATATCCTGAAGCAGAACGGCGCCGGCAGTTACACGCGAAACCCAGAAGAAAAAACGCTGCTCACTTATTACGCAAACTCAATCGCCCATCTCATCTGACAGACTATTGAGCGACGACCGTATATGTGTATGACGAGCCGTCCCCACTTTGCAGGTTTCCGGGCTCATTGAGCAGAACGAACCGAATGCGATAGGGCCCCGGTTTATCGCCCGCAACCATCACAACCTGCATGATTGCACCGCCGATATTTTGTCCTGCGCGCTCATTGAAAAGCTTTGTATCGACCGAAAGAAACGGCTTTTCATTTACCATGGGAGACAGAACCTGTTGCCCGGTTGCCCCTTCTGGAGACGTAAGGACAACGCCACCAACGATTGTGTCCTTGAACGGGTTCAGAAAACCATCGCCATTGCTGTCCTGCAATATAAGCCCACCGTCATATCTCAAAATTTCAGGCGGAAACTTAAAGCCGCCATCTTTCAACTGCTGAGCAGATAGAACGCCAACGCCGAACATGCCGTTTCGACCGAGGCCCTCGTTTTTCTCGTAAACGATGACCGGGATTGGGAGCGTTTGACTTGCAACGCCAACGATGTTGCGGACCGGCACGCGCTGCCAATTATGGTTGCGTTGATCGTGTGGCACATTGGTTGGAAAAAGCTCAGGCCGGGGTTCTTGTAGAAATTCCACTGTCTCACGGCCCTTGACGATCACCTTACCCGCGCGGTCCATGAAGCGAACTTCGACAACACCACGTTCTCCACGAGAGACAAAAGCTTTGTTTCGGCCCACATGGATGATTTTAATGCCGCGTTGCCGGATAGGATCAAGTCCGGCCCCGGGTGCTGAGGAGATCATGCTTTCAGGCGCAATTCCGTCTGAGCTTTCTGGCTCAAATACAAATGTGTTTGGATTACTGCCTTCCTTGACGGTGAACCCGAGTAGTCTTCCCGGCAAGCCCTGTTGCGGGGTTCCCGCAACCAAAAGAATGGCGCGCTCATCAAGGGGAATAGCGGGATCGCGTTGAAACCCTTCCACAAGCTCCACTTCAAGCCGTCCGCCCGGCGGAATTCCGTAGCCGACGACAGCCGGATCCATGAAGTCCAGCCCCTGCACCGCATCAGTTTGCAGATAAATGTTGAGCCCGGTCCTCACATCGCGAACAATCCCGTTGGGGAAAATAGGCGCTGAAGTAATGGTACTGACAATACCGTCAGCTGCGGCACCAAGCGCGCAAGCAAACCAAATCCAAAGTGCTAATCCCGCTCGAACGATCACGGTTCGAACTTCCAAATGCCTTTGGCGTTGGCGCGGAAATCATCCGGCTGCGTACTCATCGGGATAAATTCTATATTCGACCAACGCTGAGAAAAATTATCGTAGTCCGGCGAAAGGAAGTTTCCACTCTGCCCAGTCGACTGAATGTAAATCGATTTGTCCAGATCGGATAAATCGTACACAGCCCGGTAAGCCGCCCCATGCCTGCTTCTATAGGGTTTCTCCAATCCAAAATCTGTTTGCCCGCGAAGCAATGTATAAGGCCCGCCGGAACTGGGTACCTCGATATTAAAATAGTCCGCAAGCGGTGCCACTTGGCCAAACGGACGATGTTCACTATAGGCAGTATGTGCATTGCCATATTTCCACTCACGCCAGTTCTCGCCAAAATCGCGCTTCAATTCCGCAATGGCAGCATCAAGTGCGGCCTCAAGCGTATCGGCACAAGTCTCAGTCGCAGGCGTTCCCCGATTGTCACACCAGTCACGGCTGTTTCCACGCTCCAACATCCCAATCAGACGGGTCAAACGACCACGCTTAAACTCAGGAAAGACCTTTCCCAGATCATCCTGCAACATTGCGATGTTGAGATGCCTGAACCACGAAATCATGATCAACGGCTCGCTACGGTCAGCAGCCATACGACCATCCCAAGCGGCGAGCGCATCTTGAATATCACCGCGCTCCCCAACTGCATCGCGTACAAGCCGTTGGGAAAGATCACGCAGCTTCAGCATGGCCGGTGAAACCGTATCGCCCATGATATCGACCGAAGTCTGCATGGTATGTGCTTCTGACCGGCCAAGGACCAAGTCTTCCGCTCGTTGTTGCCTAAATTGTTCGGCCCAATCAAAGGTGATATGCTCCACATAATCTTCAGGCAGGAAATTCCCGTTGGCAGTTGTCAATGCGTTCTCCGACGGATTGACCCGCGTAAACAGGTTTTCATGCTCAAGGAAGCCATTCCATTGAAAAGTATCATCCCAGCCGGGAACCGGAGCGCGACCTGCAATCCTGTTTGAAAACTTCCGGATTGGCGACCGGGCGTGAGCGGCAAGCGCAATATTACCCGCCGTATCCGCAATCACGATCGACTGCATGGGCGAGACTGTGCGTTTGCTCCCCTCCAGAAACTCCGCCACCGATTGCGCCCGATTATTGAGAAACAACGTATCGAGCGTGGTGTCATCATCGGCGACCCCCGTCCAACGCAAAGCGAGGCCGTAATCCTCAGGCAGAAATTCGCCGATACTTTTATAGCTGCGAGGCAATATGGGGCCGTTACGCGTCGACCGGATCGTCAGTTTCTCAGGCGCCTCCCCTCCAAACTTGAGCTCAGTTTCACGCGTTGAAATTGGCTGCCATCCGTTAGGCGTGAGAAATTTCTCGCCGGCATCATCCAGTTTTTCGAGATATAAATCCTGCGCATCATGATTGGTAGTCGTCAGCCCCCAAGCAACATTGTTGGTTCGCCCGACGATAACAAAAGGCACACCGGGAATCGTTCCACCAATTGTATCCCTCGTTTCACCGTCTTCCTTCCAGGAAAGATGAGCGAGATAAAACGTCGATGGCGCCGTAAAACCCAGATGCGGATCATTCGCAAGGATTGGCTGGCCCGTATCGGTCCGCGCGCCACTGATTACCCAATTGTTGGATGCCGAAATGCCGATTGGCCAATCCAGTCTAAGAGCAAAATCAAATTGCTTATCTTTAATTGATTTAGAGGTATTCTGCGGCTCTATTACGAGCGGCTCAAGACCGTATATTTCCAGAAGGTTTGGCAAAACGGGCGGATTATCGCGAGGCCCATAAGGAACCATTTCGTCGATTTCACTGGATGAAAAACCGTTCCTCGCAAGTTTAAGCCGTTTGATCTCATTATCTATGTTTTTGCCAAGGGTCAGCCCCATCACCTTAATCACCAGGACAGACTGCCAAGCTTCCCATTCTTCCGGTGAGTGGCCCAAAATAAGAAATTCAGCACCCAGTGCCGGTTCGAGCAAGTCGGTTTCCCGCGCGATGTAGGTGTTCACGCCAGCCACATATGCCTGAAGGGCTGCCTGGGTTTCTGGTAACAGTTTCTCGTACGAAGTACGGGCCGCTTCAGCCATGCCCAATGTTCGCAAGAACCGATCTGTACCGAGCGTTGCCTCACCAAACATTTCCGATAGCCTGCCCTGCCCCGCCATCCGAAGAACCTCCATCTGCCAAAGGCGGTCGCGGGCATGCAAAGCGCCAAGAGCGCGGGCGGCATCATTGTAGGTCTCAGCTATGACATGCGGCACGCTTTCAGCGTCAAATACCACTTCAACCGGTGCACCAAGGCCTTCAAGCGCCATCTGTTTATTCGTGTCAGGAAGTGTTTTTTGAAGCACAAGAAAAAGAACAATACCGGCGACCAAAGCCAAAACCACTAAGCCAAATCCTGCTCCGAGGAACCATTTCAAAAACGTACGCATTGCTTTATGAGATCAATCCATTAACTATCGGCATTCATTGCAAGTTAGACAGGAAGGGCACAAGGATGGCAAGAGTTGCTTTCATCGGGTTGGGGGTCATGGGGTATCCCATGGCAGGGCATATTGCGAAAGCAGGCCATGAAGTTTGTGTCTATAACCGCACCACAGCGAAATCAGAAAGCTGGGTAAAAGAATTCGGCGGCTCCCATGCATTGACCCCCGCGGAAGCAGCAAAGGGTTGTGAGTTCATCTTTGCATGCGTTGGCAATGACGAAGACTTACGAAGCGTTACGATCGGCGAAAACGGCGCGTTTGAAACCATCGAGGCAGGCTCTGTATTCATTGATAACACGACCGCTTCCGCAGCCGTCGCGCGGGAGCTGGCACAAGCGGCAGGCACCAAGAAATTCGATTTCCTTGATGCGCCTGTTTCCGGTGGTCAGGCCGGTGCCGAAAACGGTGTTCTAACAGTGATGATCGGTGGCGATGAGGCCGTGTACGAACGCGCCAAGCCGGTGATTGACTGCTATGCCAGAATGACCGGGCTCATGGGGCCTGTTGGCAGCGGACAGCTGACAAAAATGGTCAATCAAATTTGTATTGCCGGTCTGGTGCAAGGTCTTTCCGAAGGCATTCATTTTGCGCAAAACGCTGGCCTTAGCGTCGAAGCCGTCATGGGAGTGATCTCAAAAGGTGCTGCGCAATCCTGGCAAATGGAAAACCGTTGGGAAACCATGGACAAGGGCGAATACGAGCACGGCTTTGCGGTCGACTGGATGCGCAAGGATTTGTCGATTGTTCTCGATGAAGCCCGCTCAAACGGTGCAAATCTTCCCGTCACAGCGCTTGTCGATCAATTCTATTCCGAAGTGCAAAAGATGGGCGGCAATCGTTGGGATACCTCAAGCCTGCTGGCACGGCTTAAGAACGCTGGTTAAGCAATTACAGTTTTAACAGCAGGCGGCCGCTCGCTTACGCTTTTTCAAGTGTGAGATAATCGAGGGGCAGCTGAGTTGAATCCTTTATCCGCTCCATCGCAAAAGCGCTGGAAACGCTCTCAATATCGATATCGGAGACCAATCGCTTGTAAAAGCGGTCATAGGAACTGATGTCTGGCACAACCACACGCAGCAGATAGTCAATATCACCGCTCATCCGGTAAAATCCTACCACTTCCGGGAACCGCACAATCACCTCTGAGAAGCGCTTGAGCCATTCCTCATTGTGCTTATCGGTTTTGATCGAGACAAAAACAGTCACCCCCGCATTGACCTTTTCCGGATCCAAAATAGCCACCCTTCTGTGGATGACCTTATCCTCTTCAAGTTTCTGGATGCGCCTCCAACATGGCGTTGTGGAAAGCCCTACGCGGCGTGCAATATCCGCCACAGGCAATGTTGAATCTTCCTGCAAAATTCCCAAAATCGCTTTATCTGTTTTGTCCATTTCTTACACTCGAAACCAAAATCTGAAATACAATTCCATATTGACACAGACTTGAAAACCAAATTCTCAAAAACTGCGCTTAACACGCTTCTTTCCGCAATAATTTTACGAAATATGCAACTGAATCAGTTTCCGCAGTTCAGGCAACAACTCACTGGAAAACCAAGGGTTTTTCTTAATCCACGCGTTGTTTCGCCATGAGGGATGCGGCAGCGGCACTGCAATGGGCGCGTTTTCTGCGGCAACAAACTCACGCCATGCAGCAACTGTTTGCGTAAGCGTTGGCCTCGCCTGTGACCCCAGATAATGCTTCTGCGCATATTGCCCGATCAAAAGCACCAGCTTGATCTGTGGCATGGCGGCACTCACCTTTTCATGCCAGAGTTTTGCGCACTCTTTTCGCGGTGGCAGATCTCCACCCTTGGCGTCCAGACCGGGGAAACAAAATCCCATGGGCGTGATCGCCAGAACGTTCGGATCGTAAAACTGATCTTCGTTAAGTCCCATCCAATCGCGCAAACGATCGCCCGATGGATCTGTAAACGGCCTGCCGGAGGCATGCACCCGGGTTCCCGGCGCCTGCCCGATTATACGGATGCTCGCTGTGGTGGAAAGTACCGCCACGGGTCGCGGTTCATGCGGAAGAGGTGCTCCCAGCGGATTTTCCACACACGCACGGCATGTACTTATCCGATGGTGTAATTCCTCAATCGACATTTGCTAGAGCTGAACAGACGGGCGCGCTGAAACCTGTTCCAGCCATCGCTTGTAATGGTGCAGCCCCGCTTCTGGCACCTGCAATCGGGCCGGCTTAAAAAACTGCGCCGCAACAATCGCCGTAATGTCTGCAATGGTGAACTCATCTCCGGCTATAAACGCATGATCAGCCAATTGATCATCGAGAATTTGAAGAAAATCGATCGCCAGCCCCTGGTTTTTCCGTCCCCATTCTGGGAATTGCTCGCCTTCCAAAACCGCAGCACCCGGATGAAGGTGCCGAAATGACTGGGCAACCTTGAAAAAGAAGCCAAGTTCCACCCGGCGGTTCCACATTTCAACCGTTGCCCGCCCCAATGCATCATCTCCAAATAAGCAAGGTTCTGGATTGAGTTCCTCTAAATATCGGCAGATCGCAACAGTTTCGGCAATCACAGTTCCATCATCGAGCTCAAGAAACGGCACCGTCATGAGTGGATTTTTTGCCACCATTTCTGCGGACCGCTGCTCCAGCGCATTAAGATCAAGCTGCTGCGTTGGCAAGGAAAGTCCTTTTTCCTTCAAGAAAATCTGAACACGACGTGGATTAGGTGCACGCCCCCCGTCATAGAGTTTCATTGTTTTCTCCGCTCTTTCACGTTTTCTCGCTGGATTAGCCGTTTGCTACCAGAAACTTAAACTATTCAACCAGTTTACCGCATGTGCCTCATGGGCCTCGCGTCGCCATCGCGACGGCGCATCAAAAGAGCCAGCCCACATACCACGTTTCTCTCGCTGCGCTATTCCCTCTTCGCTCTCATAGTCACCAAAGGAAACAGCCCAGCCTTGAAGCACCATTTCACGGTTCACATCGGTCCCATCGCTATAACAAACGGCCAAAAGGCGGTCATACTTATCGCGCTCGGAACCCACACATTCCAGGTCTTGGCCTCTGGTGATTGTCCGCAAAAACCGTAACGCATCTTTCCCACACTCGAATGTGGTGCCCGCCCCAGCCTCACTGCATGTTTGCCTGAATTCCGGTGCGTCGATGCCCAGCAGTCTTATCTCTTCACCACGAATGAAAAGACTATCGCCATCCACCACGCGCGCCTCTCCCACAAAAGAAACCTCCGACTGTTTGGCAAGCCAGGCCGAAGCAACTGCAAGAAGCCCCAGCAGGGCAAGCATCTTCAAAAAATCAAATATTTTACGAGCTACTCTACGCATGTGGTTTCTGTGCCTCGCGCCACAATTCCTAACCCGATGTTTACCATTTTTGGCGATGTTTTGTTAATCAGCGGCATAGGGCCGAAGAGTATTGAGTGCGTCCCGATCTATGAAGCGTAAAGTTCAATATATTGACAAGAATATTGTCGACGTAAGCAAGCGTAGCACTGCATCGACCAAGGCTGTGCGCGATTTTCGCACTCGTCTCACTATGGTTGGGAGCACCGATAACGCTTACGATCTTGATATGTTGCGGGCTTTTGCCCAGAGCCAAAGTGCTGCTGCTTTTGCGTTTCCTCTGCTTGTCATTCTGATCACAGCAGTAACAAGTCCCTTGCTCGATTGGAATCTAGGGTTTGACTGGACAATCTGGCTTGGTTGGGCCGCCTTTGCCATAACCGCGCATGCAAGCCTGAGCGTGATATCAAAACGTTTTCTCACCAAAGAGGCCGAACATAAGGATGTACCCACCTGGCGGAACCGATTTTTTCTAGTTCAGATTTTAATTGCCGTCGCCTGGGTATCTTTCGCGCTCCTGCCCTGCTCAAACTGCGGGGGCATTGAGTTTGCTATCTTGCAATTCTCAGCGATCCTGGTGCTCGCTGCAGCAAGTTCAATGACGGGTTACGCATTGGGTCGATGGTCACTCATCACGACGGCCCCGGCAATTCTTGCACTCTCTGGCCGCCTCGCTTCAACTTACCAAACACCACAGTTGATCATGGCCGGCATTCTGTTGGGATCGATTGCTTTCTTCTATTTCATCAACGTTCGGTTCCGCCAATCGCACATTGAATTGCTCAACCACACCACAGAAAAAGAAACGCTTATTGTGGAGTTGGAAACAGAGAAGGCCTTTTCCGAAGAAGCCCGCAAACGCGCTGAAGATGCAAACCTTGCTAAGTCCCGCTTTCTTGCCACCATGAGCCATGAATTGCGGACGCCGCTCAATGCCATCCTCGGTTTCTCGGAAATGATGCGGGACGAGGTTTTGGGGCCAATCGACAACAAAAATTACCGTGAATACGTCCAAGACATTCACAATTCCGGTTCGCACCTGCTGAAACTGATCAATGAAATCCTCGATATTTCCCGCATTGAAGCAGGTAAACACGAACTGAACGAAGAAAAGCTCTCGCTTGTCGAAGTTGTGGAAGCTGCCCGAAACATGATCGAGGTGAAAGCCAAACAAAAGAACGTACAGCTCGTAACGCATTATGATCAGAAACTCTCAACGATCTGGGTGGATGAACGCGCGACAAGACAAATCGCACTCAACCTCATGTCGAATGCACTGAAATTCACACCGGGCGGTGGAACCATCACACTCAAAGTCGGTTGGACTTCCAAGGGCGGGCAATACATCTCAATAAAAGATACCGGCCCCGGAATTCCGGAAGATGAAATCCCGATTGTGCTGTCATCTTTCGGACAGGGAAGCATTGCAATCCAGGACGCAGAACAAGGGACCGGGCTTGGTCTCACAATTGTTCAAGCCCTGCTCCATCTGCATCAAGGGCGCTTTGACTTGAAATCCAAGCTGCGTGAGGGAACGGAAGTCTTTGCTTACTTTCCGAAGGAACGGGTAACCGTGGATGAAAAAAGCCGCGATAAACAGGCGATGCTTAACCCGAATACACTC
>CAWUJX010000019.1:0-33560 GCA_963922635.1 uncultured Hyphomicrobiales bacterium
TCTCTGCGGCCGTTTCGTCCGGGACCAAATACCCACCGTCCGGGTCTGAACCATAGGACAATGCTTTTTGTTCAAACGTTCGCAGACCATCTTCGTTGCCTTTGCGGACATAGGTGTCAAAAGCCTGTTTGTGTTCAATGCCTGCCACAGTGCCGGTCAATTTCCGGTCAATGCCAGGGCGCTGACCTTTTAGCAGGAGATTTTCCATGAGAGATTTTTGTTGGTCGAGCGTCCGGTTGATCCGGTTCATTTTCTCGACTGTGACCACGTCCTCACCGACCTGGTTTTCGATTTGAGCGATGCGCTCATCATTTGCTTCTTTGAAGGCTTCGAAAGCTTGCATGAATTCATCAAAAGCTTCGGCCACGCCTTGTGCATCACCCGTGGCAGCTTTCGCCTCAGGTGCACGATTGTGCTGGTTGTGCATATCTAGTTCCTTGAAATAAGGGTTTGAGTTGCCTTGCGTATGGTTTGGGCAAGAGGTTCAGAAGCTGCAGCGTCATGCTTGCAACAAAGGGCGTGATATCCGTTTGCCATCAGGCAACGGGCATCACTTCTTGAAAGCCCAGCGTCTCGCGTGAGCCATCGTTCTAAATCGCGGACGCTTGGGACGTTTGACCCTGGCGTCGATTTAACCGTTTCGATGCGAGCGCTTTCCAAAAGCGGAAATGTCACGACGGATATCTCCCAGAGATCCGCTGCAAGGATCCACCGAACTTTCGTAGTCGGGTTGACCCGCGCTCGTTTGGTTTTGAAACCGATGGACAAGCCATCAATTGCGCCTGCGCGCATGAGCTCAAGAATTTCCTCGCTTCGATTGACACCGCGTGTGATCTGACCCTCGACATAAAGCCCTTTTTGGTCTTCGCGGATTGTCTTCCAAACACCAATCGGTTGATCCGGATCATGCTGATACAGCATGCGAATGGCACTGGGGCTTCGCTTCTTAAGAGAAGCTGCGAATGCCCCTTTCGCGATTGCATCGCGCCCCTGATCCACACTGTCAAACACACTCGCATAGCCGCTGAAGGCACCATCGAGGCGGACGGTTTCCAAGTCCACATCCATGCGTTTTGTCTCACGCTGAGCCAGAAAGCGGCTTTTCATCATAAGCTTCTCCAAAGTTTTGTTCATCGGGCAACTTTGCCTGCAATTCGTGACAGGACCCCAAGTCCCCACCACGCACAAAGGCTGGCAATTGCAGCGCCTGAAAGGGTCATTTCAAAGGTCGTGATCCGGTCGGAAATCCCCATTTCATCCGCCACTTTCAATCCAACCGTGGTGCCGAAAACGAGACCAGCGGTCATGCCAATCGCAAACCGCAGCGCTGCCTCGCGTCGTCCGCGGGGAAGCATGTAAGCGATCGAAACAGCCGACCCGGCGATTGCGCCAATGCACTTGGCGATGAGAAGCCATGCCTGGTCCGGCAAGGCCGGCAATAGAGCGGCAGCCCCGGAATTCGGGTCAGACATTGTTCAAACTCTCCGGATCGATTGGCAGAAAGCCGAGCGCCTCGCGCTTTTCATTTGCAGTCAGGAAGCTCGCACTTTCGATCCTCGTCCAATGCGCTTCACGCTCTGCAGAAAGTGCTGGAACCTGTTCATAATCGGGCCGAAGAACCGCATGCCCAACCATGTTTGCGGTAAGCCAATCGCTGATGTCCTGCGCGGTTTTTTCAACCAATGGCAAAACCGTCTGCACCCAAAACGCCCGATTTGCTTCTTGGTAATTTGCGTAAGTGTTATCGCCCGGGATACCGAGCAGCATGGGTGGAACACCAAAAGCGAGGGCGATCTCACGGGCAGCGCCATTTTTAGCCTGGAGAAAATCCATATCTTTGGGGCTGTAGCCCATGGCCTTCCAGTCCAGCCCTCCTTCGAGAACCATAGGACGGCCGGCCTTCGTGGCACCTGAATAGCCTTCTTCCAACTCTGCCTTCAGCCGGTTGAATTGATCGTCGCTCAAGTTTTCTCCACCACTTGAAGCGTAAACGAGCGCGCCCGATGGCCTCGCAGAATTATCCAGCAACGCCTTGTTCCAGGCACTGGCAGCGTTGTGAATGTCCAGCGCCATATGAGCTGCCAGTAGCGGCGGCTGTCCACTCACGTCGTCAACCGGATTAAACAGTGCGATGTGAAGGATGGACGATCCCTCGCCAGTTTCATATCGGGTTTTAGTGCTGCCGGTCTGGTGGTCATAAGCGACAGGCCAACCGGACGCGTCTAAAACCGGCGTCACATTTCGTGGGTCCAGCGTATGCAATTCCCGGACTTCACCCTCCAGTTCGAGTTTCACCAAATAGGCATTTCCCGAAACCAGCAGATGCCCGAAAACCGCTTCAAGGAACCGCCGCCGGGATTGGCGCGGATTGGGCCTGTCAAGAATTTCAAGGACAGGATGTTCGTCACAATCGAGTGCTTGCTCGCACACTTTAAGAGGGATAGACGCAGCCGCTTCACTGATCATCCGGACACACCGATAAACAACCGGATTCCGACAAAACGCGCCCTGCGGCCCGGCCCCCTCGAGGCTGCTCCAAGCCGGGTTGCCCGATGCATGAAAAGCAATCAGGGCACCGCCAGACTTTTGCTCAAGGCGTGTTTCGTCATTGGCTGATTTTGTCAGCCATTCAAACAATCGGTTCATGTGTACTTTCCAGTTAAGCGTTAAGCGCTTCTCACGCGTGGTCGGGCGCGCCGCGCCAGCATCAATTCTGTTATCGCCCAAACCAGCGCATCCACCCGGTCCGGTGAAACGCCATCAGCGATGCCATCAGGCCCAATGGCGCACATCTGGTCTTCCAGGTCCGGGAATGTGCCTGCATGGTGAACAAGCCCGCGTTCATACAAAAGAGCGACCGGCTCGGCACGCATCCATTTGCCGCGGCTTGCGTGAACAGCGCGGACCGGCACCGAAGGATCAGTCGAATGCAAAACAGAGCGAACCATTTCGCCACCCTGGTTCACCTCCGCCACAATCAAATCCGCCTCCAGCATATGATAGAGCGATACGATTTCGCCTGCCCATTGGTTAGGCGTTGCTTTTTGAAGCGTCTTGTCCGCAAGAACATAAGCCTTCCGGTCAGCGCCTTCGCCGACGGCAACAATACCGCAGGCCGCACTTTGCCGTCCGTTCGTGGAGCCTGCCGGCGGATCAACGGCAATGATGATCCGTTTCAATTCCGGGTTTTCGTTTACGCGGCATTGCTCCAGTAAATCGCGACCCCAAAGGGCGTGTTCGTTTTCTTCGACAATCTCGCCCTCCAATTCCTGACGCCCAAGGCGCGTGCCCCCATAAATCCCATCCACGTAATCATAAAAGCCATCACCTAGATTCACCACATTCTCCAGCGTTGCGGAGCGAACCGTAATCGTAGCCGGATCGGCCAGCAGCCGTTTCAAAAGCCGCATGGGCTTTGGCGTAGTCGTTACCACCTGTCTGGGTGAAGCACCCAACCGCAGCGCGAACTGGAGCATATCCCAGGTTTTTTCCGGCCGATGCCATTTGCAGAGCTCATCGCACCATGCGGCTCCAAACTGGCTCCCTCTGAGGCCGTCCGGGTCCGCAGATGAGAACACTTTTGCAATGGTTCCATTTTTCCAAACCAGTTCTCGACGAGAGGAAATCCAATCAGGGCGATCGGCTTTCGCGTGAATTGCCAGAAGACCGGACTCACCTTCAACCATCACGTCGCGGGCGTCCTCATAACTTTGGCCCACGAGGGCAATTCGCCCTGCAGCATCGCCTGCAAAATGCGGATCACCCAATGCCAAGCCCTTTAACCATTCTGCGCCCGTTCGTGTTTTGCCCGCCCCACGCCCACCGAGGACAAGCCAGGTGCGCCAATCATCAAGCGGCGGACGTTGCTTAAGCCTTGCCCAAACCGGCCAATCGAAGCGCAGGCGCGATAGCGAATGTTCATTTAGCTCCTCCAGAAACAGGGTGCGGAGTTTCCTGTTCGACAAGCCGGGCAATTTGTTCCTCAAGCTGTCTGCGGAATTCCACCACATCAATTCCGCGTTGGGCATCTTGATCGCTGTCCCTTTTCATCCGGTTGATCATGTCCTCCACTCCCTGCAAGGCCTTGAAGAGCCCGCTTAAAATTCGCATGCGCTGCTCGGATGTGGCACCGTCAAATTCCTCTGACGTTTCGGTGCGTTCCAATTCACCCAGAAGGCGATCACGCAAACGCAGAACGACAGGCGCAAGCGCACCGCCGTTAGATGGGACATCTTCGACCAAGTTGTTTCCAAAATTTAAGGGTTGGTTTCAAAACTGATCTAAAGGAAGCGCGTTACCCTCGGGCTATCTTGAACCCGCTTGGGTGTTTCTCAGCCGCACTTCTCCGACCATACAAAGGTTGTACCAAACAACCGTAACGCAGTCAAGGATTATTTTCCTAATATTGTACTCCGTGTATCTGAGGGGTATGAGTGACGGGAGCTATTTTATTTGGGAGTCGGAATGTGCTGCGCATATCCGTGCCGTGGGTTTTTGAAGTTCTTGAAGAGCTTAACCGGGTTGAAAGCATTGAGGGTGATTGTGATCCATTTCAGGGAAGGGTCACACTTTGGGCAATCAATCAAAAGATTGAAGCGCTCTTCAACGAAAGTGTCTACCGCCCATTCCTGCGTTCATCTTTTACCTCAGCAAACGACCTCAATGTCAAGCTAAGGGAATTAATTTATGTCGATGACACAAGCTCGCCCCTAGATGAAAACGACAAAGTGCAAGCAATCGTCTTAGTCAATAACTTCAAAACGATTTTTGTTGCTGAGCTAACCTCGCTGCCGATTATGCTTGTGATGCCAAAAGGCGGATATGATGTCTCAATATTGGTTGAACGCGGATTTGAGCTATTCCCACCTGCGTTAAGTGCCAAAGTTCCGGAAGCAATTGAGGACGCAAACCAAGTCGGAAAAGCCCTAGCGTTTGAAATGGCCACAGCATGTGGTTTTCATGCGTTTCGTGTTCTCGAGGCAACCTTGAAACGGTATTGGGACGCAACAGCAAAATGCAGCAGGCCAAACCTTGAGACCATTGGAACTTTTGCCAATGAGTTAGAGAAAGGGAAGTATGGCGATACGAAGATATGGGAAACTTTGAGGCAGATCGCCAAGTTACATCGGAATCCGATCATACACCCTGAGGTGTTGCTTTCGGTTGATGAGGCGATAGCTACCGTTGCCATCTCTTCAAGCGCCATATCGGCAATGCTTGCCCATCTTCCCGACGTGCCGTTAACCACTAGCTCAGTCGGGCAACCTTGATTTGGATGATTAACTGTTCAAACACTTTGCCAATTCTAGCTACTTCTAATTCCCGAGCGATTTCAACAAACCGCTCGAATTGTTCTTTCAGGGTCATCTTGTCCAAAGAACCAGAGTTGCCGTCCTTCCCGTCCCTCCTTCTTTGTCGACTAGTACAACTTCAACTCATCGCCAGTCCTCTTGAACCTACTCATGCTTAAAAGCTGGGAAAATTTGGGATCAAGTCCAACTCACTTCCCCAAATAAATCTCGCGTGGCCAGTCGACCAGAAAATCCTCATAGTCTTCAGGCGCGATGCCGTTGTCTTCCACTGCCCTACCCTGCACGCTGATGCCTGCTGAGTGCACCGTGTCGCGGCTACCGGAAATGAGCGGGTGCCATTCGAACAAGTCCTTGCCCTCTTTCACCAGCCGATACGCACACGTGGGCGGAAGCCAGGTGATGGTCTCGATTTTTTCCGGCGTTAACTGGATGCAGTCCGGCACCTGATCAAACCGGTTTTCATAGTCCTTGCAGCGGCAGGTATGGCAGTCGAGAAGCTCGCAACCGATATTGGTGTAGTAAATCTCGCCTGTGTCCCAGTCTTCCAGTTTGTTGAGGCAGCATTTGCCGCAGCCGTCACACAGGGATTCCCATTCCTCGCTCGACATTTCGTGAAGCGTTTTTCGTTTCCAGAATGGAATTTCTGTCATAAAATCAACCGTATTCGTGTTTATCCGATGTGGTGATCAACAAATCCAAATCGGCACCATGGCAAATCTTGCCACCGTGTGTGAAAAAGATGTGCTATAGATGCTGCGGGTTTACAACCAGGGACGTGAAGTAGCGTGCAAGATCCGTTTGAAAATTCAAACAAGGGAAAAGGCTGGAGCCGTTTGCTTTCAATCGACTCGTGGATTGATTCGTCGCTCTATAACTTCTTCAACGGCAGCGCCGAAACGTGGGAATCGATTACGATTTTCTTCCGGCGCTTCAAGATCACCGGCTTTCCGAAGTTTCTGGTCGAGATTGCCGATGAGGGAATTACACTCGCGCTGATCGGTTTCATCGCTTTGTTGGCGTTGGCACTCCCCGCTTTTGAGGAAACGCAAAAAGACTGGCGCAGTCAGGGTGATTACTCCATCACTTTTCTGGATCGCAACGGCCAGGAAATTGGTCAACGCGGTATCCGGCAGAATGAGGCAGAAGAACTTGACGCTCTTCCCGATCATTTCATCAAAGCAGTTCTCGCCACCGAAGACCGACGCTTCTTTGAGCATTTCGGCATTGATTTCTTTGGCCTCACCCGCGCGCTCACCGAAAACATCCGAGCGAATTCTGTTGTTCAGGGCGGTAGTACCATCACGCAACAGTTGGCGAAGAACCTGTTTTTAAACAACGAACGCACGTTGGAGAGGAAAATTAAAGAAGCGTTCCTTTCCCTCTGGCTAGAAGCGAATATCAGCAAGAAAGAAATTCTGAAGCTTTACATCGACCGGGCCTATATGGGCGGCGGCAATTTTGGCATCACTGCTGCCGCGCAATACTATTTTGACAAAGACATCAAGGACGTTTCGCTCGCCGAAGCTGCAATGCTTGCGGGCTTGTATAAAGCGCCAGGTAAATACGCACCGCACATTAACTTGCCCGCAGCCCGGGCCCGGGCCAATGAAGTGCTGACCAATATGGTGCAGGCTGGTTTCATGACAGAGGGTCAGGTAATCCGCGCGCGCCGGGAGCCAGCATCAGTGGTTGAACGGGCCGATTTGCAGGGACCCAATTACTTCATGGATTGGGCCTATGGCGAAGCGCAGGCTTTGGCAGTGAAATTCAAGACCAGAAATCTGGTTGCGAAAACCACCGTCGACCTCGACCTTCAACGGGCAGCGGAAGATGCAGTGGAATCCCACCTCCGCCAATTCGGTACGCAGTATGGTGTGCGGGATGCTGCAATGGTGGTGGTCGATCACGAAGGTGCCGTGAGAGCCATGGTAGGCGGTCGTGACTATGGCCAAAGCCAGTTTAACCGGGCCACATCTTCCAAACGCCAGCCTGGCTCCTCGTTCAAGCCTTATGTATACGCAACCGCCGTGGAAGAGTTTGGGTATACTGAAAATACTCGCGTTGTGGATGGCAGCGTCTGCCTCAACCGCTTTGGGCGCAGCTGGTGTCCCCGCAATTACTCCGGCGGCTTCCGTGGTCGCACAGACCTGCAAACCGCCCTCATCAAATCGATCAACACTATTCCGGTGAAACTCTATGTCGGCCGCGACGGCCTTCAGGGGATTGGTGGCGAACGCCTTCTCAAAACGATCCGCGATGTGGGCATTGAGTCTGACATGGTCGTCAATCCGACCATGGTTCTCGGGTCGAACGGCATGACTGTCCTCGAGATGGCAAACGGCTATGGAACCTTCATGACGGGTGGCCGGAAGCTTGCAAGCCATGGCATCACGCAAATTCTCGATAAAGAAGGCAATGTGCTTTTTGATTATCGTGAGGAGCGGGAGAAACGCCAGAAGCGCATCTTCACAGAAGAAACCGTGAAGGTGATGAACACAATCATGTCGCAAATCCCGGAATGGGGAACGGGCCGCAGGGCGGCGCTTGAAGGTATTCGCTCCGCTGGCAAAACGGGCACCACACAGGCCTATCGCGATGCGTGGTATGTGGGTTTCACTGGAAACTATGTGGCGGCTGTCTGGTTTGGTAACGACAATTATCAACCGACCCGAAGACTTACCGGTGGCAGACTGCCAGCGATGACTTGGAACAAATTCATGACCTACGCACACCAGAACATTGAGCGCAGGCCGATACCGTTCATTGAAAATCCGTTTCCTGGCGCCGACGAGCAGCAGATCATTGCTAGACAATCCACGGCCGAGGAAGAAGCACCGCAACCCGCACGGCCAAAGCTTTTGACCTCAAGAGCTCAAGACGCACTCTTGACAATCGAAAAACTGATGCGAGAAGCCAAACCACTGAAAATGCCGGATGAATTTGCGAGCAATCAGCAAGAGGCTCCGGTCACTCAGTCGAATTAGCTTCACACCCCATCCAGCAAACCAACAAGCCCCATAACCATCAGCACCAAACTTCATGAAACTGCTTTTCAACTTCCTTATCGTGCTGCTGATTGGACTGGTGCTGGGCGGGCTTTCAACTCAGTTTTCCATCCGCCAGTCTCATGGTCTTGGGGCCATTAACGTCGGGCCATGGTCTGCATGGCCATTTGTGGGTGGGGCTGAAGTCGACCCATATACATCAGCGCGAGCAACGGCAGACGGAACGCTTCCTTTGGGAGCCGCGGAGGGTCTGGCGTTTGAAGCGAATACAGACAATAGCGGCGAACCGCTTTTGCGAGAGTGCACCTATGTGGTTGCCGGCAACACTCCGCCAGCCCGAATTTGGACTCTGGCTGCCTACACACCAAATGGCCAAATGATCATGGTTGATGATACCGAGTTTGCCGCCACGCATTCCGGTAAAGTTTTACGGTTTCCAGACGGATCATTTGCTATCTCAGCAAGTTCACAGCCAAACTCCGGGAATTGGCTACGGCTACATGAAAGCGGACCTTTCAAGTTGATCCTAAGACTTTACGACACGCCCATCACCAGCAATTCAGGGGTCATTGATCCGATCATGCCGACCATCACCCGCGAAAGATGTCCGCAATGACGAGCCGTATAATCTATCTCGTAATTTGCGGCATCGTGCTGGGCGGCATTATCCATATTGCATCGATTTTGATGATCCCTGCATTGGGAAGCAAAGACGCTGCCCGCAAGATCATTCGCAGCAGCCCCGAACTTTCCTTTACTAAAATTGATTCCGGCTCCCCCTTGCAGCTTGCAGCCACTGATCCGTTTTTTGAAATGGCCGTATGCCGCTTTAGTCTTGATGAAAACGGCATTTTGGTGTCCGGCGCGCAGACGCCAATTTTTTGGTCAGCTTCCGTTTATGATGCGCGAGGGCAGGTTCTTTACAGTCTTAATGATCGCACAGCGATCGCAAACCGGCTTCAACTTTTAATCGTGAGCCCTATTCAAATGGCGGCGATCCGGCAGATACAACCTGACGAACTGGAAACATCGATCATCGTAGAAACAAGCGAACGTGACGGTTTCGTTTTATTGCGGGCATTGGTTAGAGACCGCGGTGTCACAAGCGAAGCAGACGCGTTCATGGAAAGTGCAAAATGCGAGACTTACAGGCCCGTTGCTCCGCAGAGTTAACTACTTAGGGTCGGAAAGACTCTGCGCCTGACAGAGCCAAACTTACGAGAGCCTGTTTAGACTTTCAATTTTTGGCTGCGGGATTTACCCGTCTGTTCTTTCCGGATTTCTTCGTTTTTTCGCGTGTATTGCACCCCTTCGAACATCAACACTTTCGTGAGATGCCGCTCTTCAAATCGTAATGAACTGGTACGCGAAACCTTCTCCAGTGGAAACTTTAGCACGACGCTCATGGGGCGCTCCTCTCGGGTTGTTGTGCGTGATCCTATCCACTCTGGTGCGCGTTAAGTAGAAACCAAACATGGTTAATGAAATGTAAACGATTGGTGTGAGACTCTCCGCAATGAATCGCAGCGGGTTCCTTGCAATGATCAGTGACACTTTGAAAAAACGATTGCCTTCCGGACAAAGACAACCGACCACCAACGCTGGTCGGTATGCCACTTCCGCGCTTGTGAGAGCGGCTGGAGAATTCGCCCAGTTGGAGCGACCAAGCCACAGGGAGGTTTCCACATTCAAAGAGTTGTTTTACACGCTTGCACTGCGGTCCCGGAACAATGAAAATCGCGAGCTTTCCGCTCTGCTCGCTCGCAGTTCTTTTACCCCCCGCCCAATCGCACTTTTCTTTGCAATGCATGATATCGAAGCGGCAACGCCTATGTTGCGATACTCGCCAGTCTTGTCAGAAGCTGATCTGATTTCAATTGTGAGGAAACTCAAAGGAATGCATGCGCAGGTAATCGCGCAAAGGGGCGATGTGACCGAACAACTGGCCAGTGCGGTTTTGTCAGTGGATGGGAGTAATAAGCTTCTGCTGACGACGCTTTTGGGTAATTCCGCTCTCGGCGACAAGCCGGAAATTCAGAAGATGCTTCACTCTGCACAACTTGTGAAGTCAGTTACACCAGTTAGAACAATGCAAGAGCAGCCTTCACGAAGTCCGCTGGATGAAATCATGTTGGATCATCAGCAGACCGACCTGTCTGAGGCTCTGCTAAGCCTCGCTGCGCGTGGCGGGAAACTTGGCCAGAGATCCACATCAATACCACAGGCTGAACTGCCATCTCTTTCACCACTCCAAGCACAATTGTTACGGGCGAGCCGAAATTTAAACCGGGAGGCATTTGCATTCTGTATTGAGGAAGTTTGTGGCCTCAAGCCGGAAACCACACTGAAAGCATTGCAGGGAAAAGATACCGGCTTCATCGCTACAATCCTCGCTGCCATGAAAATGCCCCGCAAGGAAGCATCACAAATATTGCTGTTGATGACGCCGGATGTGGGTCGAAATCTTCGGGTCTTTCAACTTGTCCTCGATCGTTTCTCAAGTATGAACCGGGATGATTGCATCTTGTACCTTGAAGGCCTGGGCGCTGCATTTCCGGGCGACACGAAGGGTGATCGTTTTGCACGCTTTGCGTCGAAGCGAAAACGCGGCATCAGTTCAGGTGCGGAAACATCCAATACAATTCATCGATATTCCGATACGCCGGTTGGTGAGAAAGCGGCTACGCAGAAGCTCGCACCCGCACCGAGAGTTGCAAACGCACGCTGATTAGTTTTTTAGCTTGCAGCTTTGATCAAAACGGATTTTCACGGAACCCGCCGACGGCTACCATTTATTCAGATAGTTCTAAAGAAGGTGGCCCAACCCCAGCCTCGGTTTCAATAATCCATAGGTCGGGATCAAAAGCTTTGTGTTTTTCCAACGCGTTTTCGACTTCGGACATGGTCACTGTACTTAACAGTCTTTCAAACCGACGACCGGATTCAGGTTCATCCAGATAGGCTTGCGGTGCAGGTCCGTAGAGCGTTGCTGTTCCATCAAGATGGTTATGGATAACAAATATCGCTCCAGCCTGTTGCGCACCTGTTTTTGCAACAGTCACGAACGCATTTCGGTCCGTTTCCTGCCGCATAAAAACGGCAAACCACATGGCGCTCGTCAGTCGGAACATGTCTTTATCTCAGCCATTGGAAACATCTCAGAAGATGAGTTTAGATGGCTCGGATAATACCTGCAGATAAAAGTTTTTCCATGGTTTTGCGGTCGATTTCACCGCTTGGTTCCAACTGGAAAAACTCTTGAAAGCGGATTAGAGCGTTTCTGGTCTGTGTCCCGAAAACGCCATCCACATCGATATCAGTTTCGCCAAACTTTTCCTTTAAACCCGCTTGAATCCTCAAAATGGTTTGCCGATCAAACTCTGTGTTTTTTGGCGTACCAATGGAAACAGTGGAAGGAGTTGGCTGCGGTTTTGGCTCTAATGTTGACTCTGGTTTTGGCTGAGGCGTAGCTTCCACTGCTCGCTTGGCAGCTGCATGCGAAGCTTGAATATGCGCAAGCAGTCCATAATTCGCCTCACCATCTGGAAGAATTCCTGCACTTTGCTGATAGGAGATGATTGCCTGGCGTGTGCCGGAGCCGAAAATTCCATCGATCTTGCCAGAATAAAGCCCTGCTTCAGCTAACACAGCCTGAAACTCGCGAACCAGTTCTGACTGGCTAGTTCCTGAATTCGCCCGTACCGGGTTTGCCGTTGGAACAGGAATATTCTTCAAACTGATGCGTTGTGTGAGCACACTTCGCGTGATGGAGACCGGCTTATTCACAACAGCCACATCTTCCACAACCGAACGCGTGACTGTGCGATCCGTGGTTTTCCAGATTGGTTCAGGATGCGTCTGCGGTTGTGACAGAACCGCATTCCCGGCAATCAATGCAAAGCCGAGGCTGAACAGGACAAACCCTGCACTGCCGGACGGGTTGTTGATCAAGTTACTCGCCACAAAGCGATAAGTCTGTCCAAGTACCCCCATTATCTTCCCCCATTCTGGCATGCGATTGAAAGTTGACCATCATCGGAAGATGGTTGCTTAGGTTTAAGGTAGATGACTTCATTGTCCGGGCTTGAAGGAACCGGCACTGAAACGGCGGCCGAGATCGGGATTTGGACGGTGAAAGTCGACCCTTTCCCTAATGCGCTTTGCACATCGATTTTCCCACCCATGAGATCAAGCAGATTATGGACAATCGACAGCCCAAGACCTGACCCTTCGTAATCTTTTGAAATTGCACCATCGGCCTGAAAGAAAACTGTTCCCAATTGCTCAAGCGTGGCTTTGTCCATACCGATCCCGCGGTCACAAATCGCTACCGCCAAGGACTTGCGACGACGTTTGATGGACACTGTTACCTCGTCGGAAACGTGAGAGAATTTCACGGCGTTGGACAAAAGGTTTGTAAATACCTGTCGGAGAGCGCGCGCATCCGCCGTTATCAACGGCAAGTCCTGATCAACGATGAGCGACAAAGACACCTGTTTTGCAGAAGCAATCGGCTTTAGCCCTCGCAGCATATCTTCTATCAATAGTTTCAAGTCCAGCTCTTGTGGGTCAAGCTCCAGTTTACCAGCTTCCAGTTTCGATAGATCAAGCACGTTATTGATAATGCCCAGAAGATGACTGGCTGATTGGTGTATATGACCGGCATATTCCACACGTTTATCGTCTGCGAGCGGGATTGCGAGTTTTCCTTCGAGTAGTTCAGAGAAACCCAATATTGCGTTAAGCGGTGTCCGCAATTCATGGCTCATTGCAGCGAAGAATTGGGCTTGCTCACCAGACTTTTCCTCGAGGGCCGTGATATCGCTGCGAAGTTTTTCTTCAACGGAAACGGAGCTCGTTACATCACGGAACAGGCAAAGGACATACCTTTTCCCATGTGCAAGAGACGATGACTGATACGGCGACCACTCCATTTCAAAATGCGCCATACGGGGTTGCCGATTTTCTCCAATGAAATGAAATCTCATCGAAACCGGTTCGGTGTTCTCGTCGCAATTGCCGATGGCGTTGAGAACGGCCACTTTGTCTTGGGGGTTCACGCAGTCAAGAAAACTATTTTGAGTGACAGCGAGGTCACAAAACCCGATCATCTCTTCAAAGTGTGCATTTGCACAAACAAGATTGCCATTTGGCATGACCAGCGCGACCGCCCCAGGCATTGCAGCGATCACCGAACACTCTGTTTCGGAAAGGATACTTTCGCCAACGGCAGGGTCACCGCTCGCTTCGCGCGGTCGGCTCACAACAGCGGCCAGCTGCTTCCATGACTTTTCAAATGCGATACTCAAAACACAATCCGCATAAATTTGGTTAGCAAGATTGGTTACACAACGTATTTAATGGAATCCTAAGGTTATGCATTGGTGGCGCATTCCTTAGCAAGAACACCGAAAACAAGGCGCATATCAGCCGTTATGGTAAACAGCTCCTTTCCAAGTTCATGGTTTATGTCTTTGTCAGAACTTTACGCTTGGCGTTCACCTTTCTTAAACGGTTTGTAACCTGATTGTGGTGAAACTGAACAAACTTCAGGGACATACAATGCTTCGATTGATCGTGGCGGCCGCCATTGCCTATATCCTCATTCCGGAAGACCTTACACCACGGGTTACTGCGGTAGAGGGCAATCAACCAGCAGTCAGTGCATCACAAACGCTCGATGCAGCAAATTCCGTGCTGCAGGACATCGGTGACTTTTGCACCCGAAATCCTGAGGCCTGCGAAACAGGTCGAGCGTTAATCGAAACAGCCCGGCAGAAAGCGCAAACCGGCCTCGACAAATTATCGAAGAGCAGAAGCACAACCAGCGCTCCAACGGAAACTGTTGAAGACGATTTGGAAGACCAGATGCCTTCCAACGAACCGAAATCACACGAATAGACCTTTTCCAAATTGCCAAGCTTTCTTATATGAAGATCGCAGCAGAGGTAGTTGGGAAACGCATCCATGAAAATCGATGAAATTGTTGAGAATTTTCAGTTTTTGGACGACTGGGATGATCGATACAAATATCTAATCGAATTGGGAAACATGCTTGAGCCGATGCCTGAAACGGACCAAGTCCCGGCCAACAAAGTGCAGGGTTGCGTGAGCCAGGTTTGGTTGACCAGCGTTAAGGAAGACGGTGAAGACCCCGTTTTGCATTTCCGAGGCGCTTCAGACGCACATATTGTCAGTGGGCTTGTGGCGATCGCGCTTGCAATTTTTTCCGGGAAAAAAGCCTCCGAGGTTTTGGCGTGCGATGAAACCAAAACATTTCAGGAAATCGATCTTTCGGAACATATCACCCCGCAGCGATCTAATGGTCTGAACGCGTTGGTACAGCGCATAAAATCGCACGCAAGCGAAGCCCTTGCGGGGAGTTGACGTCAGAACAAAGAGGGCCGATTGTCCTCCGTACTCCAGGACTGGATCGCACCGCTACGCTGATTAACATGACCTCGCATTCCATAGTGATCCGATAAAAGCTGAAGGCTGGTTTTCAACATCAGTTTAGCAGAGCGCGGTGGCCAGGAGCGTTCTCGTTCCACAGTCTCAAATCCTTTCAAAAAGCAACAAATATCCAAAGCAACACCGGAAAGATCCGGCCCCAGCTTTTCGACCGCTTTTTGCACCCTTGCCCGGCAATCCAAAGCAAAGTCGGAAATATCATTTGCCTGAAAAGTACCGCCTTTTCCCGACGAACCCATATTGCCCTCCAGACGAGCCGAGATGCGCGGTTGCAATTGACCTCTTTCAAAGTCAGAACGCAAACGCTCGCCAGCTGCAAACTCCGTTGTTGAAATGTATGGCTTCCCCGATTTCGTTTTCATCCTATGAAGGCGATAGAGGGGCGATTCACATTGATTGACCGATACTCTGGTTGGTGTTCCTTCCACCAAGCAAATTTCAGAGACGGTCTTGGATCCGTTGGCCATTTCACCGAGACCAAGCTCTGCCTTCATCGACACAAGACCGTTTGGCGTAATCCGCAAGGTGTTTTCGTCTAACTGCGCACATTTATTCATGAGCAGCGCGTGAACACTTTCGGACGAAAATGTAAACGTCCGGTCGGAGGCTGTGATCTTGAAACAATCTTGAACCGCTTTCGCCGCAACACCAGTACGGCTTTTAGACGAGAGAAGCTTCAAAAGGCGTTTTTTTTCTGATGCGACTTTTGCATCGGTCGGTCTTTGATTACCCATTGCAAACCTCCTCTCCTGTTTTGATTAACTTCAAAACGGTCGTGATGGTCTTCTCCAACTCACTTAACCGAGTGTCGAACTCCGCGATGTCGCGCAATTCTTCTACCACTGTGCAGGCATGGCTTACGGTTGTACGATCACGTCCGTAAAACGCCGCCACTTCCACAAATGATTGGGAAAGGGATGTATTGATAAGATACATAGCGATCTGACGGGCCCGCGAAGTACGCGCGTCCCCTCGCTGGTTATGCATCAATGCGTCAGCCTTAATTTCAAAGGCGGCTGCAACCATCTGATTGACAAAACTGTATAACAATCTCGTCCTCTGCCCCGATGGACAAAATCCCTCCACACACAGAATAGAAGGCCGAATTTGTTCAATTTGTCTCTCTGTCATATTCAAGCATGGTCCCACACCACTTTGCGGCAGTTCTGCCGCTTCATGCTTCAACACTCTAATCTCCTCGCTAAAACTGGAATATATTCCTATTTCACACAATCTTGGAGGTCGGGGAAACAAAAAAAGTACAAGTTGAGGGTTCCGCGACAATTTTAAGCGGTTTTTCAAGCGGCTACACGGAACCATCATTTGTGAATTGCAGATTTCTTTTCCACGCTATTCTCAGGTGATCGAGAATCTCCCGGAAATCCAACGGAGACTTTGGCCTTCAATGAGCACGATTCTCGAGCGAGCGCTGCGCACAGCGGCAAAAAGCTACGTGGAAAATCAAATTCAAATGGTCGAGAAGGCGAAGCCACGATCACCTGCGTCTCGAATGGCCAGCACTTTGGCAGAACCAGACGAAAAGGAAATCACCGCTATCCGCAAGCTATCAGCGTCGGGGTCCTATTTATACGATCCCAACCGTCATATCGCTTTGTTGCAGCGGAAAGCAGAGCGACCCTCTGCCATCAATAAAAAAGCGCCCTGAGGGCGCTTTTCAAAATTGTGCCATTACCGTTTTTTGATTTTCTGCCCCGGCTTGCGACCAAGACCCATGTCACGGGCAAGCTTTGAACGTGCTTTCGCATAGTTCGGCGCAACCATGGGATAATCATAGGGTAGGCCCCATTTTTCACGGTACTCTTCCGGTGACATATCGTAGTGGCTACGAAGATGACGCTTCAAGGATTTGAACTGCTTACCATCCTCAAGACAGATAATGTAATCGTCTGTGAGAGACTTTTTAATTGGCACAGCAGGCTTGGACTTGACGGCTGGAGCTTCTGCCTCAGCGCCGCTGGCTGATTTCAACGCAGAATATACCTCACCAATCAGGTTCGGCAGCTCGTTCGTTGATACAGGGTTGTTCGATACATAAGAAGCGACAACATCTGCAGCCAGTTCGATATAGACGTCATTTGTGGGTGTGTGTGTTTCAGTTTCCATTTCCGGATTTCCAATTTTTGTTTTGCATATATTTATGGATATTTGGAACTTCAGGCACTATCTCTCCACACTCAGACACACTGAGGCAACACTCTGCAAGTTCACGATGGTGGTAGTTGGGGCAGTTCAATATGTCAAGATAATGACAGTCAAACCGATAACCAACATGCATCTGGGAACTGCAAGTCTAAGTATAACGTTACGTTAATCATTAAAATACCAACGAATGCTCATGCGAAAAACAATAATGGAGACCCAATGGTAAAAGTCCAAAAGAGCGACGCCGAATGGCGTGAGCAGCTTACCCCGGAACAATTTCATGTGACGCGCAAACATGGCACCGAACGTGCATTTACCGGCCCACACCAGGATGAAAAGCGTGCCGGAACATTCACCTGTATATGTTGCGACAAGCCGCTGTTCAGAACATCAGAGAAATACGAATCCGGCACAGGATGGCCCAGCTTTTTTGCCCCCATCGGAGCGGATGCTGTCACTGAACACAAGGACCGTTCGTTTTTCATGGTTCGGACGGAAGTGCGATGCGCGGACTGCGATGCGCACTTGGGGCATGTGTTTCCAGATGGGCCTCAGCCCACTGGGTTACGCTATTGCATGAATGGACATGCACTTAATTTTCAACCGGACGAATAAGAGAAATACCGCAACCCATGACCCTTAGATTTCCCGCATCTGGCGGTGCACCCGTCGCAGATAAAAGACCGCATCAATCAACCCATCATGGGGTAACCTTGCATGATGATTATTTCTGGTTGCGGGCGGACAATTGGCAAGAGGCCATGCGGGACCCTGATCTTTTACCGGATGATATCAAAGCCTATTTGAACGCCGAGAATGAATATTATGAAACCGCGATGGCGGATACGAAGGAGCTGCAGGAAACTCTTGTGGCTGAAATGCGCGGCCGCATCAAAGAGGACGACAGTTCGGTACCAGTGCAAAACGGCGACTTTGCCTACAACTGGAAATATGTGGAAGGCGGTGAACATCCAATCCGAGTGAGGACGCCCCGAGAAGGTGGTGAAGAAACCGTATTGTTGGATGTGAACAAAGAGGCCGATGGGAAAGACTATTTTGAAATCGGATATGTGGGGGAAGACCCCACCCACTCCATCCTTGCTTGGAGCCGCGATACATCCGGCGCTGAATACTATGCCCTGACCTTTCGCGACCTTGATACGGGCGAAGACCGGTCTGAAGAATTACGTGATGTGGGATCGGTTGCATGGGCGAACGAAAACGTTCTGTTTTACTCGAAAGTTGACGAAAACCATCGCCCCTCAAAAGTCTATCGCCATACCTTGGGTACCGAGCAATCCGAAGATATTCTGGTATACGAAGAAAAAGACCCCAGGTTCTATTGCGGTGTGAGCAGAAGTCGTTCAGGCGACTACATCATGATTTCTGCTGGTATGAATGATCAGGACGAAATGCGGTTTATTCCGACCGCTTCACCGGAAGACGAGCCGAAGCTGATCCAACCGCGCGAAGAAGGGCTGGAGTACTCGGTCGAACATCAGGGCGACCGTTTTGTTATTCTGACAAATGCTGACGGCGCGGATGATTTTAAAATCGTAGAAACGCCTATAGCGACACCAGGTAAAGAGCGCTGGAGCGATCTGATCCCGTATCAACAAGGACGGATGATCGTTTCGATTGATGCTTACCGTGATTGGCTAATCTGGATGGAGCGGGCAAACGCGCTTCCGATCATCTGCTTTATGGGCAATGACAAAAAAGTCCAAACCATATCGATGGATGAAGAGGCATACGCTTTAGGCGTGGCAGCAAGCCCTGAGTTTGACCGGGATATGTTTCGCTTCACCTACTCATCTCCGACGACGCCTGCTCAGGTTTTTGACTACAATTTGAAAACCAGCGAACGCACCCTGTTGAAACAGGCTGAAATACCGTCTGGCCACAATATCGAGGATTACGTTACCCGGCGCATCATGGCCCCATCCCATGATGGCGCAGAGGTGCCGGTTACGCTTCTGTATCACAAGACCACCAAACTGGATGGCACTGCTCCCTGCCTGCTCTATGGCTACGGATCCTACGGCGCATCCATGCCCGCAAGCTTCTCCGCAAACCGTTTGTCTTTGGTGGATCGCGGATTCGTTTATGCGGTTGCGCATATTCGAGGCGGTCAAGAAAAAGGCCGTGCTTGGTATGAGGACGCAAAATTCGAAAAGAAACCGAATACGTTTCACGATTTCATTGCGGCGGGCGAAACGCTTGTGAAGGAAAAATTCACTAGCCGTGGTGAAATTGTCATTATGGGTGGCTCCGCCGGCGGATTGCTTGTGGGCGCTTGCGTGAATATGGCACCCGATCTGTTTGCTGGAGCGATAGCAGATGTCCCGTTCGTAGATGTGTTGAACACGATTTTGGACGACACGCTTCCACTCACGCCCGGGGAGTGGTCACAATGGGGCAACCCGATTGAGAGCAAAGATGCCTTTGACTGGATTAAAGGCTATTCGCCTTATGACAATGTGGAAGCCAAGGCATATCCTGCGATGTTGGTTACAGCGGGTGTTTCTGATCCTAGAGTCACCTATTGGGAGCCTGCGAAATGGGTGGCCAGGTTGCGAACCCTGAAAACAGATGGGAACACCTTGCTGCTACGCACCAACATGACTTCCGGACATTTTGGAAAGTCCGGTCGCTTTGCAGCGCTTGAAGATGCCGCTCGCTCATATGCCTTTGCCATGAAAGCAGTCGGAAAAGCTTAAACAGTCAAAGAGGTTCAAATCACTCTGATGCAATTGCCGGGATAGCCTTCAGATAGGCAGCGATTGCTTCACGGTCTTCCGCTGACAGCTTTGTCATGTTTTCCTGAACTGACACCATACTGCCACCCACGGAGTCGAAATCGGGGGTAAAGCCGCTTTCCAGATAATAGGTAATATCTGAAGCGGACCAACTTCCGATGCCCGTCTGATGGGGCGTAATGTTAGGAATACGGCCGCGTCCTTCTGGCGATGGCCCGCCTGCCATTAACGCCTCGGTTTTGGTTCCACCCAAAATATTGCGCGGTGTATGGCACTCACCGCAATGACCGAGCGCCTCCACCAGATAACGTCCCTGCACCAAAACTTCATTTGAAGGATCGACAGAAAAAGCCCAATCCGAGGTGACAAACAAACGCTTCCAAATTCCCAGCGGTCGACGCCATTGGAAGGGCAAAGCCAATTCATGCGGCTCATTGGACTGCGAAACTTCCGGGAGTGTTTTCATAAACGCCCAAAGGTCCATGACATCATTCTTGGGCATCTTGTTGTAAGAAGTATACGGAAAAGCCGGATAATAGTGTTTGCCCGAGGGCGTTACACCATGGACCACCGCATTGAAAAACTGTGCCGCTGTCCATGTACCAATGCCGGTTTCCTGATCCGGCGAAATGTTTGGAACAAGAAACACACCAAACGGTGTCTCCAAGCGATGACCACCCCCTAGCTTTAGCTTCTCATCGCCTTGAGCATTGTCTTTCGCATGGCAAGAGCCGCAACCGCCAGCCCAGAAAATGCGCTCACCCTTGATGGGATCGCCTTCAACAAACGCTTGCGACGATGCCGCTTGTGTCTGGCTGGTTACCGGAATGGTCAACCACCAAAAAATCAGCACACTGAGTGCGATGCAACCAATCAGTACTGCTGCACCGCGATTCATGGGCGTAAACCTAGTTCTTAACCCGGTATACCCGGTGACAAGCGCCGCAATTCGCGCCAACTTCGCCAACGCTTGCTCGCAACGCCGCTAGATCCGCAGGTGCAGCGGCGGTCACTTTTGCGAGTGAAGCCTCAAAATCCGCCTGCTTCGCTTCGAAGCCAGCACGATCAGTGAAAATCGCCGGTGCGGCCTCTGTATTACCGCCGGTTTCAGTACCCTCAGGGAACAACAATTCGTAGCCGTCGGCTGCTTCTTTCATGTTAACGAAGGCTTGAAGTGCAGCAGCGGCATCAAACTCTGTCTCACCCTTGGCCATTTTGGAAACGACCCCGATAGAGCGCCCTACAGTTTTCATTTTTGATTGCCGGTCGGATATTGCATCGGCAAAGGCAAATGACGTGGTTCCGATCAAGGCAACGAGCGCGGCGGAACAGATTGAACAGGTGAGAAGTTTCATGGACGGCCTCCTTCAGGAATGGAAAGCATGATAGGCGTTGACCCTCTGGTTCGCGCCCAACATCACTCTTGTTTTCTAAAGGTAGGCCATTGCGACATTCTGTCCAGTCAACTGTTTGTAATAAAGACCGCAGACAATAAAAAACCCCGGGCCAAGCCGGGGTTTTCAATTTTCGTAATGTTGAAACTGCTAAGCTGTCGCGGCTTCATACATCTCCAACACATAATCCCAATTGATCATGTTATCGACGAATGCCTCAAGGTACTTCGGACGCGCATTGCGATAATCGATGTAGTAAGAATGCTCCCACACATCGCAGCCGAGGATTGGTGAAGCACCATGGGTGAGCGGGTTGTCGCCATTGGCGGTTTTCATGATTTCCAGTTTGCCGTCCTTCACAGCAAGCCAGCACCAGCCGGAACCAAACTGCGTTGTACCCGCAGCAATGAAGTCCGCCTTGAACTTTTCATAGCCACCAAGATCGGAGTCGATTGCTGATTGCAGCGCGCCCGGCAAGCTGGTGCCGCCGCCGTCTTTCTTCATCCAGTTCCAGAAGTGGATATGGTTGTAGTGCTGACCCACCTGGTTGAGCAGCGGTGTGTCATTCGCGCCCGCATGACGGACGATATCTTCGAGTGCCTTGCCTTCCCAATCGGTTCCGGCGAGCATTTCATTGCCCTTGGACACATATGCCTGATGGTGTTTGTCGTGATGAAACTCAAGCGTTTCAGCAGACATATATGGGGCTAGCGCGTCATATGCGTATGGAAGATCGGGAAGTTCAAAAGCCATAAATCTACTCCAGAAATGTAAGAATTGTTTCAGCCTCTCAATTAGGGCTTCCGAAGCTGTTTGCCAATGGTTAGTCTGTGATTGTGGCCAGAGTTTTTGGAGATGCACGGTGACGATCAAAGCTTATGTTTTCGATGCGTATGGTACGCTTTTTGATGTGCATTCAGCTGTGTCGCGTCATGCGGATTTAGTGGGCGAGAATCCGTCACGGGTATCGGAAGTGTGGCGTAACAAACAACTCGAGTATACGTGGACGCGTTCAGGAATGGGACGCTACAAAGACTTCTGGACCCTAACCGGAGAAGCACTCGACTTTGCGCTTGCTGTTACACCCGGCAGCAATATGGACGCCAAGAAAACGCTCATGGATGCCTATCTGTCACTCGATTGCTACGCGGAAGTTCCCGGCGTTCTGAAACAGTTGCAGGAACAGGGTTATAAAACTGCCATCCTCTCCAACGGCTCGCCAGATATGCTGTCAGCAGCGGTACACTCTGCCGGGCTCACCGATATGCTCGATCACCAGTTTTCAGTGGATGAAATCGGTGTATTCAAAACCGACCCGGCGACCTATGCCATGGTCACAAATGAATATGGCTGCCAACCGGAAGAGGTCGCGTTTCAATCTTCAAACCGTTGGGACATCGCGGGCGCAACCGCCTTCGGCTTCAAATGTCACTGGATCAACCGCACCAACCAGCCCGATGAGTATGCCGATCTAGCACCAGAGAAGGTGTTGAAGGATTTGAACGGACTGGTTTAAGGCAACCAATCCGAAATTCTATCATTCCGTTTTACGATTCGTAGACCCATTGCTGATACTTTGAAGCTATCAATATCAATGATGGCGGGTGCAATGAAGTTACGTATTGAAGGCGAAAACCTGGATGTTCAGACACTCCTCAAAGAGCAACCGAACCTGAAGCATTTGCAACTATACACTGTCCGGAAAGCAGAGTTCAAACGGCTGGATGGTCTTGATCAGCTACCTTTGGAAAGCCTTGAACTGCGATGGTATTCGGGGCCCGATCTTACGCATGTTCCCCTGCCGAAGACGCTTAAACACTTCCACGTTTGGCATTGCGGAAAGCTGCGAAGCCTTGATGGGCTTGAGGCGGCACCGCAACTGGAAGAATTGATCTATGATGACAATTGTCGACTGGATAATACCGATGCGCTGAGTTCCTTAACACAATTAAAGCGCCTGCAGCTGAGCGGTTCGCGCGGCTCCAGCAATCACAAGATTTCCTCAATCGAAGCGATTTCTAATCTACCGATCGAAGCACTGGCCATGTTCGCAATTGATGGCAAAGAACTGGATCTCACGCCAATCACCCGCCTCAAAAAACTAAAAACGCTGGACCTCAACGGCCTCGACTTTGCACCGACGGAACTGGCTAAGGTAGCCGCAGCCTTTCCTTGGTTCTTTGAACAACTGCTTGATCTCGAAGACATGGATATCTCCGGCTTTGCCTGCAAAAAGTGTAACGGCACCCAGAAAAAACTGTTTCTTCAACGCAAGAAATGGCTTTGGTGTCCGAGCTGCAATCAGGCAGGGATAGATAAAGCGCTGGACGAGTTCCGCGAACTCGTAGACAACATCGCCGCTTAAAATCACGCTCAGTGGCGTTGTCTAAAACCCTTTTTTCAGACTTCCAA
Organism: uncultured Hyphomicrobiales bacterium; assembly: GCA_963922635.1. GTDB lineage: Bacteria > Pseudomonadota > Alphaproteobacteria > Rhizobiales > Rhizobiaceae > JAALLB01. The sequence continues at coordinate 23,517 of CAWUJX010000019.1, forward strand.
GCACGCCACGCAGGATCGCACGGCCAAGCCCGCTTGCAAGGGAACGCGTGAGGGATTTCACTGCAGCCTCTGTCACAGTTTGACGGCTTCGGCTGCCACGTTTGCGCCGGGTCTTAGACTTCGAGCGAGAGCGTTTCGTCGGGCGATCATCCCGGTCAAAATCCGGCAATTGAAACCCGGAACGCGTTCGCTTTTTGGTGCGACCGCCATGAGCTTCACGCTCGTCATCCTCGCGTTCCCGTTGTTCTTCCTCACGTCTTACCGCTTCTTCAGCAGCCTTTTTCAACATCTCGTAGGCGGACTCACGGTCAACAGTCTTGTCATATTGCGCGCCGACCGGGCTCATATTGATGACTTCCTGACGCTCTTTTTTCGTAAGAGGCCCAAGCCGGGAAGAAGGTGGACGGATCAGCGTACGCTGCACTACGGATGGGACCCCTTTTTTCATGAGCGTCGAAACAAGCGCCTCACCAACGCCCATATTCATGATGACTTCTTTAGCGGAGAAGTCGGGGTTGGGCCTAAACGTATCGGCTGCCACGCGCACAGCTTTTTGTTCCTTTGGTGTGAAGGCGCGAAGGGCATGCTGCACCCGGTTACCAAGCTGTGAGAGAACCCCGTCTGGAATATCAATCGGGTTTTGCGTAACGAAATAAACGCCCACGCCTTTGGAGCGAATGAGTTTCACCACTTGCTCAACCTTTTCGACCAAAACTTTTGGCGCTTCATCAAACAAAAGATGCGCTTCATCAAAAAAGAAAACGAGTTTCGGGCGATCCATATCACCAACTTCCGGCAATTCTTCAAAAAGCTCTGATAGAAGCCAGAGGAGGAACGTGGCATAGAGCCGGGGCGACTGCATAAGTTTGTCCGCCGCAAGAATACTAACTGCGCCACGGCCATCGCGTGTTGTTCGCATAATGTCGGAAATCTGCAATGCAGGCTCGGCGAAGAAGCCCTCTCCCCCCTGCTGCTCAAGCACCAGCAATTGACGCTGGATGGCTCCAATCGAAGGTTTTGATACATAGCCATAATTGGCGGTGAGTTCTTTCGATCGTTCGCCCATCGACACAAGCAACGCACGCAAGTCTTTCAGATCAAGCAGCAGCATGCCCTCGTCATCGGCAAGTTTGAACGCAATGTTCAACACGCCTTCCTGAGTCTCGTTCAGATCCATCAAGCGAGCCAGAAGAAGTGGCCCCATTTCCGATATTGTAGTGCGGACCTGGTGACCCTGCTCGCCAAACAGGTCCCAGAAAATGACCGGAAATTCCTGAAACTGATAATCATCAAGACCGATGGTTTCGGCGCGGGCCGCAAGAAAGTCTTTTGGCTCTCCTTTGGCGGCAAGGCCTGACAAATCGCCTTTCACATCGGCACAAAAAACCGGAACGCCCGCATTGGAGAAGCCCTCGGTCAGAATCTGCAATGATACAGTTTTACCGGTGCCCGTTGCGCCTGTGATCAGACCATGCCGGTTCGCCAGTTTCAGATTAAGATATTCCGGTTTTTGGATGCTGTCGTCGGGCTTACGGCTTGTACCGAGGTAAATTGCATCATCTTTCAACATGGCGGTGCCTCCCCTTGGCGGTCTTTGGGCGGTTGTTTCTCTTTACATATTGATTTGCGGCGTTAACCGCAAAGCCTCATTTCGGAAAATGGCATGAATTCTGCATGTTACACGCTGCATCCGGAGCCAAACTATGATCAACAGACGCACGTTCATCACAGGGAGTAGTGCTGTTATTGCTGCAAGCAGCGTACCAGCGCTTGCGCATGGCTTCATAGGTGGCATAAGCGCAACGCAACAAGGTCTTGTTCCGGGCAGTACATTAGACCAGGGGCAAGTGCTTCAGAAAATCCTTGAAACAGCGTCTGACCAAAACCAGCCGGTTTTTCTGGAGCCGGGCATCTACCGCGTTTCAAATGTGACGCTGCCGGCAAACACACGTCTTTTCGGAGTTGAAGGGGCAACGGTTTTGGAGTTTGCCGGCGGGGATCATTTTATACTTTCGCAAAATGCCGAAACCCTGCATCTGGAAGGCATCACGTTCGATGGGCGTCTGCTCCCTGTGAAAGAATATGCGGACAGCAACGTGCGGGTCGCAACCGTCGCCAACGTCACTATTCGCGATTGCCGATCAACAAATTCCGCAGCTTACGGATTTTTCATTGAGCAGTCATCCGGCGAAGTTTCATCAAACCGGGTCGACAATGCGTTTGGACTGGCGGGCATCATGGGCCTTGCAAATACGGGGCTTTCGATCACGCACAATCTGGTGGAGGATTGCTCCAATGGCGGCATCCTTGCCTATCGTTGGGACCGGGCTGAAGACAGCACCATCATCAGTCAAAACCGTATCCGCCGAATAGCAGCCATCAAAGGTGGTACCGGTCCGCATGGTAACGGCATCAACACCTATCAATGCGACGGCATCATCGTGAATGACAATCATGTCTCGGATTGTGCCTTTTCCACCATTCGCTCAAACTCGTGCAGTAACATTCAAATATCGGACAATACGTGCCTGCGAGCAGGCGAAACCTCCATCTATTCCGAGTTTGCTTTCCAAGGCGCAAACATTACCGGTAATATTGTGGATGGAGCAGCGCGGGGTATTTCCATAGCCAATCTGGATTTTGGCGGCAGGCTCAGTATTTGCGCCAACAACATCGTCCGAAACATCCACGAGACCATTCCGTATGTGGAAGAGAACCATATCTACGGAGCAGGTATTCTTGCAGAAGCCGACATAGCGATTACCGGAAACGTTATCGAAAATACCAAGCGCTTCGGAATGCTTCTCGGATGGGGGCCGTATCTCAAAAACGTTGTCGCCAGCAATAACGTGATCCGCGAGACCGATGCGGCTTTCTATGTGAGCGTTGTGGAAGGGATCGGCAGTGTTTCCATAACCGATAATGTGATTGCGGAAACGCGCTCTGGCGCTGTCATAGGACATCGCTGGAAAGATGCGGTGACAGGCGATCTTGCCCGCATCGGGGCAAGTAACTTTCCAACCCTGCAAATCGAAAGAAACAAGTTGGACAGTTAAGACGGAGCAGGTAGTTGTTGCTCCATGAATGATAGCTTACCAACCGATTTCCGATCAGACTTCATCGACTGTGATGGCCTGACACTACACGTCGTGCATAACGGTGCGGCGTACGCGGGCAAACCGCTCGATGACCAACGCCAACCAATTTTGATGTTGCACGGGTTCCCGGAATTCTGGATTGCGTGGCAAAGCGTTATGGCAGCGCTCGGCGATGAATTTCTGATCATCGTTCCCGACCAACGGGGATACAATCTGAGTGCAGCTCCTAAGGGTGCCGAAAACTACAAGGCAAGACTTCTTGTTGGCGACATGATCACGCTTATGGAGCAAATGATCGGTGAGCGAAGCTTTTCACTGGCAGGTCACGATTGGGGGGCATCCATAGCCTATGCTTTGGCGATCAATTTTGCCGACAAGGTGGACCACCTTCTCATCGCCAACGGTGTTCACCCCGCCTGTTTTCAGAAAGCGATGATAGACCATCCGGCCCAAGCGAAAGCCAGCGGATATTTTCATATCCTGAGACGGTCTGATGCAGCGCTGCATATGTGTGCTAATGATTTTGCGAAAACGTTCTCCATGTTTGAAAAATTCTCCAGCACTCCCTGGCTGAATGAGGTGTTAAGAGAGCAGTTTCGCAAAGCGTGGGACGGCGAGGACCGAATGGCCGCAATGCTACACTGGTATAACTCGTCCCCGATTGTTGTGCCTAAAGAAGGCGAACCAACGCCGGACGCACCGCTCTATCATGTGGGACCGGACCAGTTCCGGGTGTCGATGCCCCATGTTCTGGTTTGGGGAATGGGCGACCAAGCCTTGCTTCCGGTTTCACAGGAAAAACTCGATCTCTTTTGTGATGACCTCAGACGTGTTGAAGTGCCGGATGCCGATCACTGGATCCTGCACACCCATGGCGAAACAGTCGCGAGCGAATTACGCAAGTTGATTGGCTAGGTTACCAGCTCGAAAGCTCTGGTAACGCCCAAAGCTGCACGTGCATCTTCCCACCCTGAGAACGGTCGCACCGTGCCTTCAGAAATTTTAAAAGCAAGGCCAAATCACTGCCTTTCCAGCTTTGGCAACCCTGTCGCTGTAAGTGTTATCTTGGCAGATACAAAATGCCGGGAACCTTCAATTTCGGGAGCATTCAAAACCATCTCTTCTTCAAACGTCGGTGTCTCTGAACCGGCATTGGCCATGAGTGTTTCCACCATTTCACGCAACTTGTTTGATGCTGCATTGAGCGCTTCATCTTCTTCGTTGAAAACAAGCGGCCCGTCTTCCAGCAAGACCTGATAGGAACCGCCTCCATTGGCGCTGGAAACTTCAATCGAGCGCTGGATGCGAACTTCTCCGGCAACGGCCCCAATGGCATTTGCCACATCAGCGTGTTCGGGGACCAGACAATCGGTCGAGAGGCGCTCGCCAATTGCGGGGTAATAATTGGCTGCTGACGCACCAAGTCCAACCAATTGTCGATCAAGTGAAAGGGAAAACTGGACAAAGCCGTTTTGCTTCTCCAAAGCGCCATCGATTAGAGATTTCGCGCCTTGTCCGACGGATATGCCGCTTTCTGCCATGCACGTTGAAAGGATCACATCCGCACTCTGACGGGTGAGTTGTTCTTTTACTTTCAGACACAAATCTTCCGCTGACTTTGCAATCAGATTGCCAAACCGATCTTTCTGCTTGATGAGAATGGCGACCAGTTTACGGGCGGCGACTCCATCCCAATTATCCTGCAACCCCAAACAATGCATCGCATCGGACGGGGTGAAGCCTGCAACTTGTGCCAGTCCACGGGAGATAAGTCGGTTCAGTGTCCCTGCCTCGGAAGAACCCTTAAGCAACGTGTCCAATGGCTGTGGTTCAGCAGTTAGCTTTGCCAGAAGCTTTTCCTCTGTTGCCTTAAGGGTCGGGAGGCGCATCTCGTCAGTTACGGTTTTCCACCCGAAACGACCGCTTTGCGCGCTTACAGTATCAAGGTCAATTTGGCGATCCAGTTCACGATGAACAATCTGCGCATATTCCGTTGCAAGCAGGCTTACCGGAACCTGTCGTCTTGGCCCAAGTTTAAGCCCTGTTTTGCTATGGTCCTCCACATGAACCGCGGAGTCACCGCCAAGGCCAAATGTGTGCATCGCGACCGCCTCTACCATGGTGGTGAACCCGCCCACGCTTGCACCATCGGCTTCAATCCTTGGCCAGCCAGCTTCCAGAATTGCCACATCGGTGGTCGTGCCGCCTATATCGGAAACGACCGCATCTTTGGAACCTAAAAGATGCTTTGCACCTATGAGGCTTGCGGCAGGCCCCGAAAGAATGGTCTCAATTGGTCTGTTGAGCGCGAAGGAAGCGCTTACCAAAGCACCATCACCACGAACGACCATTAACGGTGCGCTTATGTTTGAAATTGCCAAATGGGCTTTTGTGGCATTGATCAGATCCTGAATGACGGGGATCAGTCTCGCATTTAACAGCGTGGTCAGCGCGCGTTTTGGCCCGCCGAGTTTTGAGGAAAGTTCATGGCTACAGGTCGAAGGTAAACCGGTCTTCTCCGTAAGATAGGCTTTCGCCTTTAACTCGTGCGAAGCGTTACGTACCGCGAAATATCCGGCAATCGCGAAGCCGGAAATCGCATCACCATGATCTTTCAGAAATTGATCCAGTGGCGTTAGATCAAGCGGACGCTCATTGCCCTGAACATCATGGCCACCGGGAATAAATATGACGGGATCGCTGCCCAGCGCATCTGCCAGACCTGCTTTTTCCATGTCTGCTTCTTCGAAGCCGATCATGATCAACCCTACGGCACCGCCCTTGCCTTCGACCAGCGCATTGGTTGCGAGCGTGGTCGATATCGACACAAGTCCGATTTCAGATACGTCACCGGAAAACTGGCCAATGACTGCATCCACTGCACCTGAAATACCAATGGAAAGATCATGTTTTGTTGTTAGCGATTTCGCCTTCGCCAAAACACCGATATCCCGGCGAAACAAAACGGCATCCGTGTAGGTACCACCCGTATCAATGCCCAGTAGAATTTGCTGTTCGCGCTCAACCATGAAACCCCGCCCGCCAATTTCGAGCATACATCATCAAGTCGGAAGCGCTTTTCAAGACTTGAATACGACCTGTGTCAAAATTCGCAAACCAAGATTAACCGCTGTTTCGAAGGCCTGCGGCAATACCATTAATGGTGAGCTGAATCCCGCGCAAAACCTTGCCGTCTTCATCACCTCCGTTTTCCCGATATTCACGTAACAGTTCCACCTGCAGGTGATTGAGCGGATCAAGATAAGGGAAGCGGTTATTGATGGAGCGATCAAGAAGCGGGTTTGCCTCAAGCAACTTCTTTTGACCGGTTATTTTGAACAGCATTTCAACGGTGAGATGCCATTCCGCTTCGATACGCCCATACACTTCGTCGGCAAGTTTTTTATCCGGGACGAGGTCCGCGTAGCGCCGACCAATTGCAAGGTTGGTCTTTGACAGAACCATATCGAGATTGGAAATCTGCGCTTGGAAGAACTGCCAATCGGCAAACATACGATGCAGGGTTTCAAGTCCGTCACCAGGGTTATTTTCAAGATACGTTTTGATTGCCGAACCAAAGCCATACCAACCCGGCACCATCAATCGGCATTGTGACCAGCTAAACACCCACGGGATAGCGCGCAGATTTTCCACGGCACGGGTCTGCTTGCGTGATGCAGGCCGCGAGCCAATGTTCAGGCTAGCGATCTCATTGATAACGGTGGAGTTCCAAAAATAATCAACAAAATTCGGTGTTTCATAAATCAGGCTTCGATAATTTTCGAATGCCGACTGCGAAACCTGATCCATGACGTTCAAAAATTCGGGTTCCGGTTCCGGTCTGGAGTTCTGCAAAAGCGAAGCTTCCAGTGTTGCCGCTGCAAGAATTTCGAGGTTGCGGCGGCCCAATTCCGGATTTGTATATTTCGATGAAATGATTTCGCCCTGTTCCGTCAGCCTCAAATGTCCGTTCACGGCACCATTTGGTTGGGCCAGAATGGCGTCATAGCTCGGGCCGCCACCGCGGCCGACCGTGCCACCGCGACCATGGAACAAACGAAGCCTCACGCCATGGTTTTTGAAAATTTCGATAAGTTTGATTTCCGCCTTGTAGAGCTCCCAACTTGAGGTGATGTAGCCACCGTCTTTATTGGAATCCGAGTAACCCAGCATAATCTCCTGCGTGCCACCCATGGCGTCTACGAGCTTTTTATATTGCGGAATCGACAGGAGGCGATCCATGATTTCCGGGCATGCCCGCAAGTCACCAATCGTCTCAAATAGCGGGATCAGATGCATGGTTGTTTCACCCTCTGGCGAAACCAAACCAGTCTGTTTCATAATGACAGCGAGCTCCAGCATGTCTGAAGCGCTCTGCGTGTTAGAAATGATCGAGTTTCGGATTGCGGCCTCACCGAAGCGTTTTTTGATCTGCTTCGCCATTTTGAAAATGCCGATTTCCTTTTCACCCTCCTCACTATAGGTCACATCTTGCCGTATTAGTGGCCTGCCAATGGTAAGCTCATTGGACAGCAGTTCGATCCGGGCTTCCTCATCCAACTCCTGATAGTTCGTGCCGGGTTCCGCATGGTCGTAAAGTTCTGCAACAAGCCTCTCGTGCACGTCGGAGTTTTGCCGCATATCAAGACTTGCCAGATAGAAGCCAAAGCAATCGACCGCTCGGCGCAGTTGGCGCAAGCGACCGCGCGTCAAAAATGCAGACCCGTTTGCTTTGAGTGAATCTCGAATAATGTCGAGATCTGCGATCATCTCGGCTGAAGTCTCATAGGGGTTGGCTTTAGCCACCGGACGGCGGGATGTTTTGGTCTTGTCAATTTTCTTGAGCGTTGCGGCTAGCCTGCTGTAAATCCCTGTAATGGCACGGCGGTACGGCTCCGTGTCACGGTGCGGGGATGTATCTCCTGAGCGCTCTGCAAGTTCCAACAGTGGCGTGGACATCGTCACGATCCGCGTTGACATGGAAAGTTCACCGCCAAGCTTATGCAATTGCTCGAGATAAAACTCGATTGCGCGGACGCTCTGACGACGGATCGCTTCCGCCATAACATCTGCATTCACGAAAGGGTTGCCGTCGCGATCACCACCGATCCAAGCACCAATCTTGAAAAATGATTTGATCGTGGGTTCGTCACCATCGTCAATGTCGGCCAGCAAACTCTCAATCAGATTGTAGAGCTTCGGTAATTCACGGAAAAACGTATAATCGTAGTAAGCCATTCCGTTCGACACTTCGTCGAGCACATTAAGTTTGGTCTGGCGCAAAAGGTTAGTCTGCCAAAGAACAAGAACCGCACGCTTCAACTTGTCATCGATGTCACGCTGTTCATCTTCGGTCCATCCACCTCGGTCACGCTTGGATAGAAGATCGGCCATGGCAATTTCCCGTGCCATGGTGGATTGACGCCGAACTTCCGTGGGGTGTGCGGTCAATACCGCGCGCAAATTGGCATCGTTGAAAAACTCAACAAGGCTTTCTTTGGTCGCGCCTTCTTTGACCACGCGCTCGATTGCCAAGGCGATGCTGCCGTTGCGCAATGGCGATTTGTTCAATTCGTGCAATCGCGTGCGCCGGATGTGGTGTTGATCTTCTGCCATGTTGGCTAAATGGGAAAAATAGCCGAACGCACGCACCACATCGACTGACTGCTGTGGTGTCAGCCCTTCAAGAATTTCCTCCAACTCGGTCTTGGCGGTCTGATTGTCATCTCGGAGATAGGCAATCGATTTTGTGCGAATTTCTTCAACGAGATTGAATATGGCATCGCCCTGCTGCTCACGAACCGTGTCGCCCAACAGACGCCCTAAAAGTCGGATATCTTCTTTTAGCGGTAGGTCCTTGTCCGGACTGGTATCCAGTCCTTGCGCCTGAATATTCATGGTTCAGATCCACTATCTCATTGCTATTGCGAGATAATTGATAGCATCCGCTGATGACAGTTGCGAGGCTGGTTTGGAAAAAATCCGAACAGCGAGACTGTTACTCGCCCACAAATGCCTTTTCGAGAACAAAAGTTGCGGGCTTTGAATTTGCACCTTCTTCAAACCCGCGCGCTTCAAGAATCTCTCGCACATCTGTGTTGAAGGCCATCGACCCACACAGCATCACGCGATCAGTTTCAGGGTTTAGATGTGGGATATCAAGATCATCAAAGACTTTGCCTGAGTTGATCAAATCCGTTATACGTCCCATCGCTGGTGACTGTTCTCGCGTAGTTGTAGGGTAATATTTCAGCTTGCGTTCAACGAACTCACCAATAAGCGGATCGTCAGCAAGACCAGCAACAAGCGCGCGACTGTAATCCAGTTCTGCCACATCACGACAGGTATGCGTGACAATTACTTCGTCAAACTTTTCATAGGTTTCGGGATCGCGAACAAGCGATGCGAATGGCGCAAACCCCGTACCCGTTGCTAGCATGAACAACCGTTTTCCAGGGATTAATGCATCGAGCACCAGTGTTCCAACGGGCTTTGTTTTCAAAATAACATCATCGCCCACTTTGATATTTTGAAGTCTTGAGGTGAGCGGTCCATCCGGCACTTTTATCGAGTAAAACTCAAGCTCGTCATCCCAGGATGGCGATGCAATGGAATAAGCACGCAAAATCGGCTTTCCGTTATCGCCAATCAATCCGATCATGACAAACTCACCGGAACGGAACCGTAGTGATTGCGGCCGCGTCAGCCGAAATGAAAACAAACGATCCGTATAGTGCTGAACGGCCGTTACCGTTTGCGCATCAGGGTGACGGGTTACAGGTTCCATTGCAGGCATGGTCGCGTTCAATTCATTCATCATGAAAGCCTTTTATCACGGTGAAATTGTGGATTCAAAGGCTACATGCGGCCTTCGCCTACCACTTTAGGTGTTACGGTGCTGACGGGCGCCAAGCCATTTTTCCTGATACGACAAGTGCGCTTTGGG
>CAWUJX010000020.1:0-32376 GCA_963922635.1 uncultured Hyphomicrobiales bacterium
GTCTGATCTCTTGGCGCCAGCTTTCGATGCATTGCCTCGATTTGGAGTTGTCGTAAGCCTCGCAAGCGTTTCATCACGCACTGTTCCAGACTTCACCTTGGTTTTTCGGTTTGCTTTGGGCTTTTGCTTCTTTCCCTGCTGCGCGGCTTTTGTGGCACTTCGCGTAACTTCCGGGGCAAGCGCAATAATCGGGGCATCAAAGTCAGCGCCTGCCCGCGCTATCAAAGCGTCACCCAACTGATCCCGTAGCGTTCTGCTTCGAATTTCGCGAATCATACCCGATGGAAGGTCACCCAGTTGAAACGGACCAAACGAAATACGGATGAGCCTGTTAACCTCTAGACCCAACGCACCCATTACTTTCTTGATTTCTCGGTTTTTGCCCTCACGCAGGGAGACGCTCAGCCACAAATTGCTTCCTTGGACATGTTCAAGGCTAGCTTCGATCGAGCCGTAAAGAACCCCATCCACTGCAATTCCGTCACGCAGTTTATCCAGTGCTTCCTGCTCAACTTTTCCATGAACACGGACCCGGTATCGGCGCAGCCACCCGGTGGATGGGAGTTCCAATTGCCGCGCCAACCCGCCTTCGTTCGTCATCAGCAAGAGTCCTTCTGTATTATTTTCCAGACGGCCAACACTGATCAGGCGCGGAAGGTCTTCGGGCAGAATGTCAAAAATAGTCTTTCTGCCTTCGGGGTCTTTGTTGGTTGTGACGGTCCCGCTAGGCTTATTAAGCAACCACAAACGCGTCCGCTCTTTTTGCGCAATTGGTTTGCCGTCGACCTCGATGCGATCGGCAAGGGTTACTGTCACAGCAGGCGTTTCCAACTTTTTGCCGTTGAGCACCACACGCCCATCAAGGATCCATGCCTCCGCTTCACGACGCGAGCAAAGACCCGCACGCGCCATGCGTTTCGCAATTCGCTCTGGCTTGTCATCAGCAACAACCGATTTTTCGGTCAACTTCGTTTCCGCTGATTTGGGTTTTTTGCTGCGTCTGCTATGCATCCCGATATCCGTCATTCGATGAAGCCTGTTGGTGAGACAATATGGAACGAAATGCAAGCTATATGGAAATGGCTTTTGAACAGGCGAAACTAGCCGGTGAAAGAGGTGAAGTTCCGGTGGGTGCTGTTATCGTGCATGGGTCAAAGATCATCGCGGCTGACGGAAATCGAACGCTGGAACAGCATGACCCGACCGCGCATGCGGAAATTCTCGTTCTGAGAAAAGCGTGCGAACTATTGGGGTCAGAACGGTTACCGAATCATGATCTTTACGTGACGCTTGAACCCTGCCCCATGTGCGCAGCGGCAATTTCTTTTGCCCGTATTAGACGCCTTTATTTCGGAGCAGAGGATCAGAAATCGGGCGCTGTGGAAAATGGTGTGCGGTTGTTTTCAAGCACCACATGCCATCACCGGCCAGAAGTGTATTCAGGCCTGATGGAAACCGAGTGTGGAAAATTGCTGAAGGATTTCTTTTTAGAAAAGCGAACTTGATTGAGGGTAAGTGTTAGGATCACCCGAACCTAGCTAAGTGGTGCCGTGACTTAGACAACGCTTAGTTGTCAGTCCACATGCCCTGATCGTTTTGACGCTCCAGCCGTTTTTCTTCGGCAATGCGTTCTGCAATTTCAGCGTTGTCAAATCCAGTATCACCAGCTTCTGCAGTCACAGATGGACGACGATATTCCGCTGGTGGCTCGGTCAGGAATTTTCGTTGCACGCCGGTCGAATAAGACAGTTGCCCGCGACGACGGCGGACTTCTTCGCTTATTGCTCCGCCGTTATTGGCTTCTTGCCGGATTTCTTCGATGAACTGACCGCCATCACGTGTATTCGCACGGCTCTGCTGGAATAAGCCAGATGAGTTTTGAATACCTTCTTTCTCGCTGGTCAAATATTCAACCGGCAATTCACCACTGCGCTCATCCGGTGTTGGAGCAGCAGCGCGTACGGCAGCGATACGTTGCTCCGGTTCCACCGGCCACTGTTGACCATCAGTGGACGCAATATCAGTAGCACCCGGTGTTGGAAGCACCTGCTTGTTTGCTGGCATCACCAAATCAGGGCGGGCATCATATTCAATGTTCGGCTGCTCAGGCGGTTTGATCGACAGCATGTTGTACATGCTTTTGATCGTTTGCTCTTCATGAGAAACGCCCGTGCCGTAGGTTGTACCAGAGGTGCAACCACCAAGAATTGCAAAACCGCAAACAGTCCCGAGAAGTACCAGCTTTTGTTTCATTGGTGTTGCCATTTCGAAGTTTCGACGCGTGCTTGATTAGCCTCATGAATGAGGCAATAAAACGATTGCAGTAGAGATAGAGGATTTTGGCCGAAAATACAAGATTTCCGGCCTACACTTCCCACTATCTGTGACGTGGTGATTAATTGCTCCTGGTGAGACCGTCGATCTCGCGCATCGCCAAAGCATCACGCGCAGATATATCCGGATAATCAGGGTCAGAGCCCACGTCATCCGTTACTTTCCAAGACCTCGCGCACTTCTTGCCAGAAGCCATTTGCGGGACAACCCCTACTCCCGAAACGTCCTCCAAAGTGAACGCCCCTGAAGGGATGTTATCATCTGTAACGGAAATTGAACTGGTAATACAGATTTCGGCCATGTCCTGCCCTTCAAGAGCAGCAAGCAAAACAGGGTCAGTCACGTGAACGACTGGGGCAGACTCAAGCGATGAGCCAATTCGCTTTTCGCGTCGCTCGATCTCCAAAGCTCCGGTCACAACCCGACGTACGGCACGAATTTTTTTCCACTTCTCGACCAGCGCCTGATTTTGCCACGCATCCGGCACATCGATAAACTGTTCCATATGAACGGAACTCTCGTCCGTTCCCATACGGCTTTGATAGCTTTCCTCCATGGTAAACGGCATCATTGGAGCAAGCCATCTGACCAAATGATCGAAAAGCTCGCTAACCACAAATAAAGCCGCTTTCCGCTTACTGCTGGAAGGTGGTTCGCAGTAGAGCGCATCTTTCCGAATGTCGAAGTAGAATGATGACAGTTCGACGGTCATGAAATTGAAGAGCTGGGCGAAGATGCGCTTGAAATCAAACGCGTCATAACCATCGCGCACCACTTTATCGAGTTCATACAATCGATGAAGCATCAGCTTTTCAAGTTCAGGCAACTGATCATAATCAGGCTTCTCGCCCTCGAAATGGGCAAGATTTCCCAACATCCACCGCAGGGTGTTTCGCATCTTGCGATAGGCATCGATTGAGGTTTTGAGGATCTCAGGACCAATCCGCAAATCCTCTGAATAGTCTGCGGAGGAAACCCACAAACGAAGAATATCAGCACCGGATTGCTTAATGACTTCCTGCGGGGTCACAACATTGCCGAGCGACTTCGACATTTTGCGCCCCTCTTCGTCCATGACGAAACCATGGGTGAGAACCGCATCGTAGGGTGCACGGCCTCTCGTTCCGCAGCTTTCCAGCAACGAGGAATGAAACCAACCACGATGCTGATCTGAGCCTTCGAGATACAAGTCAGCCGGCCATTTCAGGTCTTCACGCTCCTCTAGGCAGAACGCATGTGTGGAACCTGAATCAAACCAAACATCAAGGATGTCAGTTACCTGCTCCCACTCGTCGGGATTGTCGACGAGACCATTCAAGTAACGTTCTTTAGCGCCATCCGCAAACCAAGCATCGGCACCTTCGGCATTGAAAGCTTCCTCAATACGTTCAATCAATTCATCTGATTTTTCAAAATCAGGCCCTGGAATAACGGCATCGGTTTGTGGATTGCGAAATACACAAATCGGGACACCCCAGGCACGTTGGCGCGACAAAACCCAGTCGGGGCGCTTTTCAATCATGTCACGCAAACGGTTCTGGCCGGCGGCGGGTACAAACCGGGTCTCATCAATCGCCGCCAAAGCGGTTTGACGGAGCGTGCCCATATTTCTGGCAGTTCCGTCACCGACGACACCGTCCTTGTCCATGTAAACAAACCACTGGGGCGTGTTGCGGAAGATGATCGGTTTTTTTGACCGCCAGGAGTGAGGATACTCATGTTTCAGACGTCCGCGCGCGAAGAGATTGTCCTCGCCTATCAGGGCGGTGATCACCTCCTGGTTCGCTTTGCCTTTTTTACCTTTATCATCGATCACCCGGGCACCTTCAAACCCCGGCGCTTCATGGGTGTACGCACCATCGTCCGCAACGGTGAAGGGTATCTTTGAAGAAATGCCCATTGCTTCGATTTCGTTTCGGCGGGCAACCCAGATTTCGAAGTCATCACGGCCATGGCCCGGAGCGGTGTGCACAAAGCCAGTACCTGCATCATCGGTCACATGATCGCCGTCCAATAGCGGCACGTCAAACCCGTAAGCTTCATTGAACCCACGAAGCGGATGCGCGCAGGTAAGGCCGTTAAGTTCTTTTCCTGAAACATCCCGCAGGCGTTTGAATTCCAGTTTTGCTTTTTCAAAACATTCTTCAGCCAAGGCGTCAGCAAACACCAAACGCTCACCGGGCTGTGGACCAAAATCCATTTCGGCAGCAGTCACTTCATACAAGCCGTAATTGATCTTGCCTGAAAAACAGATCGCGCGGTTACCGGGTATCGTCCAAGGCGTTGTTGTCCAGATGACGATTGAAGCCTCATCAAGTTCGCTTGAACCTGAGACAACAGGAAACTTCACCCAGACTGTATCGCTTTCATATTGTTCATACTCGATCTCTGCCTCAGCCAGAGCGGTACGCTCCACCACCGACCACATGATCGGTTTTGAACCGCGGTACAGCTGTCCGGATTTGGCAAATTTCATTAGTTCCCTGGCGATCTTCGCCTCGGCCCTGAAGTTCATTGTCTTGTAGGGTGTTTCGAAATCGCCTTCGACGCCCAATCGGCGGAACTCTTCAGTTTGAACACCGATCCAATGTTCTGCAAATTCACGGCATTCCTTGCGGAATTCGTTCACCGGAACTTCGTCTTTGTTTTTCCCTTTGGCGCGATACTGCTCTTCAATTTTCCATTCGATAGGAAGCCCATGACAATCCCACCCCGGCACATAGTTTGAATCAAACCCGCGCATCTGGAATGAACGCGTGATCATGTCCTTCAGGATTTTGTTGAGCGCGTGGCCGATGTGCAGATTGCCGTTCGCGTAAGGAGGGCCATCATGGAGAACGTATTTCGGGCGCCCTTTTGATTGCTCTCGTAGCTTTTTGTAGAGCTGCTTTTCATCCCATTGGGCGATTATTTCCGGTTCTTTTTTTGGCAGCCCCGCCCGCATGGGGAATTCGGTCCGAGGCAGGAAAAGTGTTTTGGAATAATCGCGTTCAGAAGTGTTTTGGTCAGTCATGGTTTCACGTGAAAGTTAGCCCGGCGAATGCAGGCGGAAAATCGATGTTGGTGAGGTGTATCCTGTTCGTTGCAATTTGTCTTGTTGCACTTTGTCGTAAGTTGCAAAATCTGACGCGGCAATCAGGCCAAGAAAAGCCTTTCCCGGAACGCTCGTTTATACGGCGTCCGGGCCAGTAATTCGATTGATGATCATGTGCATGTTTTCGTTCATCATGGGTTCTCTTACGCTAGATCACGACCATTAATCAACACTGAACAATCGGAGCCAACCCTTGTTCGGGTCCGAGAGTTGCGAGATACGACCTCGCCTCTTCACTGTCTTTGTCCATCTGCTCAACCAGCGCTTCTGCGCTGTCGAATTTGGCTTCACTGCGTTGCCAGCTTTCGAGATAGATCGTGATCTGTTGTCCGTAGAGATTGCCGGAGAAATCGAAAATAAACGTTTCCAGCAATGCCCGGCCATTGTCGAAAGTCGGACGACGACCGTAGCTCGCCACACCCTGGTGCATTGAGCCGTCCTCGAGACGTGCACGCACAGCATAAATGCCATGTGCCAGACGGGCTTCGGGCGGCAGCATGATGTTGGCAGTGGGATAGCCCAATGTCCGACCCAGTTGCTGACCCTTCACGACTTCACCGGAAACACGGTAAGTATATCCGAGCAAACCGTTTGCCTCGGCAACGTCACCTTCTGCCAGGCAATCCCGGATGCGGCTTGAAGAGACCACCTCGCCGCCTTCATCGCTGAACGCCGTGACTGTGGTGGCAGAAAACCCCAGTTCCTCGCCAGACTGCATCAGGAATTGCGGACTGCCTTCGCGCCCTTTACCGAAATGGAAATCGTATCCCGTCACCACATGGGACACACCGAAATCCTTGACCAGCAATTCGCGAACGAATTCACCTGCTGGCGTTGAAGACAATACGCTGTCAAAGGGATGTTCCACGACGCAATCAAACCCTATGGATTCAAAGAGTTCGGCTTTGGTAGCCGCATCCGTTAGCCTGAAAATCGGAGCATCAGGTTTGAAAAAACTGCGGGGATGCGGCTCAAACGTCAGAACCGTTGCGGGAACGCCGTTGGCTTTCGCAAGGTTGACCGCCTGACAAAGAACTGCCTGATGTCCCCGGTGCACGCCATCGAAATTGCCAATTGCCACGACCCCGCCTTTTAGGGTGTCGGGAAACAGGTCAGGGTCTTGAATACGAAGAATGCTCATGCGTTATCGGTGCCAGACTGCCTGTTACCAGACAAGGGTTTTCATCCAATGGGCGGGTGCTGCTTCGTTCTCCGCTAAAAATGTATGCAGCTTATCCGTGTCCACCTCGCCAGTGGTGTAGTCTGCCGCATGAATGCCATTGGTAATAAAAAGCGCATCAACAGCATTGTCGGCAGCACCTTTTATGTCCGTCGGCAGGCCGTCACCGATCGCCAGCACCTTGTTCCGCGCAATCAACTTTCCTGATATACGCTCAGCGTGTTCTAGCGCCACGTCATAGATCGGTGCATGCGGTTTACCGACAATGCGAGTTTCGCCGCCCAGCGTGTCATACTCCCTCGCCAGAGCGCCAGCACACCACAAGAGGCGGTCAACCACTTCCACCACGATATCGGGATTGGCACAAATAAACGGTAAGTTTAAATTGATGTAGGTTTTGAACCTGTCGATATATTCTTCGGGGTGTTCATTGTAGTCATCAAACAGGCCGGTACAGACGATTCCTGCAGCTGCGTCCGGCTCGGCAAACGTTACATCCAGCCCTTCATAAAGCGCAAAATCCCGTTCAGGCCCGATGTGATACACCGGGCCATCCAGTTGTTGAATGAGCGCGCGGGTCACATCACCGGACGTGACCAGTTCGTCAAATACACCATCGGGACAATTCATGTTTGCCAATTGCCGCAATACCGGCCCTTGCGGGCGTGGCGCGTTGGTGATCATGACCACTGGAACGCCAACTTCCCTCGCCTTTGTGAGCGCATTTGCAGCGTCAGGCCAGATTGCCTTGCCGTTGTGCAGCACACCCCAGACATCACATAATATGCAATCGTACTGATCAATAATCTGGCTAAGACCAGTGGCATGATTAGGTGCTGGCATGGGGAAGGTTCCGGTTATTCGAACGGCTTTCTCGTTGCACAGTTTCTAGCCAATCTCAATGGTAAACCCGCCGCACCCACGGTCACGCTTCGAACTTCAACGCTGGCACCTCCACGATCACAGCCCACGCCGGACAAATCGTGAGAAACGGTTCAAATTTGACAAGAGGGCGTTTATAGAAAGAAGAAACCCCATATATAGCCCTTCAGAGACCTACACTTCTCCGACAAACCATTTCCAGCACCATTCTTTAGAAAGCCTCATCCATGTTATTGCTCATTCTCTTTGTTGTTTTGGCGATTGGTGTTTCATTCCTTTGCTCGATCCTAGAAGCGGTTCTTTTGTCGATCACGCCGTCATTCGTCGAAGCGGCGGAAGAAGAAAAACCCAAGCTTGCGCAAAAGCTGCGCGACCTGCGCGGCGATATTGAACGTCCGCTTTCCGCCATCCTGTCGCTCAACACGATTGCGCATACAGTTGGCGCGACTGGGGCTGGCGCTCAGGCAGCGGTCGTGTTTGACGATTTTGGTGTGGGCGTCTTTTCTGCGGTCCTGACCCTCGGCATCCTCATTCTTTCAGAAATCATTCCGAAAACCCTCGGCGCAACCTATTGGCGAGCCCTCGCACCGTTTACGGTTCGCACCCTGCCCATTTTGATCATCGCCCAATTGCCACTTGTTTGGATGAGCCAGGCAATCACCAAATTACTCACCAGCGGCAAGGGCCACGCGGAAATTTCACGTGAGGAAATCACGGCCATGACCACGGCAGGCCAGAAGTTGGGCGTGGTGGAAGAAGACGAAACACGCGTGATCGCTAACTTGTTTCAACTGCCGCAGATTGCCGTGAAAGAGGTGATGACCCCTCGAACCGTGATCGAGCATATTCCAGGCGCGGAAACCGTAGGAGCCGCCGTTCAGGGGCGTGACCGGTTTCCATTCTCGCGCCTGCCAGTGACCGGAGAAACAATTGATGAAGTGACCGGCTTTGTGACAACGCGCGATCTATTGGTTGCCGCGCTAAACAAGGAAGAGAAGCGTCTGGTTTCCGATTTCAGCCGTGAGTTGCCCCGCGTTCCCGAAACGATTGATCTAGACAAACTGCTCGACATTTTGATGGATCAGGATGCCCACATCGCGCTGGTGGAAGATGAGTATGGCGGCACAGCAGGGCTGGTAACCATGGAGGATGTGCTTGAAACTCTCTTGGGTAGCGAGATCGTTGACGAGCATGACGAAGTTACCGACCTGCAAAAGGCTGCAAAAACCCAAGCCAAAGAACGCCGCGCTTCGAAGAAGTAGTGAGCGCGGAAGATACGGTGCGTATGAATTACACTCCCTACCTGGGGTTGATGGCTCTATGTCACTACCGAACACTTAAGAGATGGTAGAAAATGCAACGTCCGCTATGCGGACAAAACTGCCAATCGATGAAGCGGAGGCAACGACCGCTTTTAGTAATCTATTGATACGTATTACGATAGCGACGATAACCGCCTACTTACAGCTCATCACCACATTTATCATCTGAAATGGTATAAGCCTGCAACACATACTGACCGACCACGCCGCCCGAAACAATTCTCACCGCGATAAAATCGGGAGTTTCAATGTCGGTCTTTTGCTTCACGAAAGGGATAACTGAGGGCGCGTAGTAGTTGCACAGCGACAATAATAACTTACCCAGATTTTCATTCCCAAACAAGCCATCTGGAAACGGCTCTGGTTTGATACGCATCTCAATACCCTTTCCGTGGGATGAATGATTGAGTAAGCCGGTGTCTTTTAATTCCCAACGTATATCTTGCGCGTTTGATGGAAGCAAATTTGCCAAGAAGGCGAAGATAGTTAGTAACAGGGCTTTCATAGGGGTCTTTGACAAATCATTGTGGCCACATCTGAAAATATTTCCTAACGCGGTCGTTTATGCAACACGCAAAATCTAACATTGGCGGCACATGCCAGTCACTACGCTTCCCAGCCACATCCCTCCCCACCAATTTCTTTGCCCGAGTTTCTTGACATCACTTTGCCTACTCCTTATCTCTCCGTCGCTAGCACTCACCAATTGCGAGTGCTAATAGGCCAAAGCCGGAGGGAATAGTGCGAAAGCGTTATCTCAAGGGACTTGGTTTTTTCTTTGTAACGTTAAAGGCGCTCTACTGCGCACTAACACATGGGTAGAAAAACATGGCAAAAATGAAATTCCGTCCGCTGCACGACCGCGTTGTGGTTCGTCGCGTGGACTCAGAAGAAAAAACAGCTGGCGGCATCATCCTTCCTGACACTGCTCAGGAAAAGCCATCAGAAGGCGAAATCGTGGCTGTGGGCTCAGGCGCACGCGATGAAAGCGGCAAGCTGGTTGAGCTGGACGTGAAAACCGGCGACCACGTATTATTTGGCAAATGGTCAGGCACCGAAGTCAAGATCAACGGTGAAGACCTGTTGATCATGAAAGAATCCGACATCATGGGCATCATTGGCTAATTGGCCGGATGCCTTTTTTGTATCAGTAAATTAATCACGAGCGAACATCGCTCATAAAGGAGCTTAAAATGGCTGCTAAAGAAGTAAAGTTCGGGTCAGACGCCCGCGAAAGAATGCTGAAAGGCGTTGATACCCTTGCCAATGCGGTGAAGGTAACCCTCGGCCCTAAAGGCCGTAATGTTGTGCTCGACAAAGCGTTTGGCGCACCACGCATCACCAAAGACGGTGTATCCGTTGCCAAAGAAATCGAGCTTGAAGACAAGTTCGAAAACATGGGCGCACAAATGGTGAAGGAAGTTGCTTCCAAAACCAACGATGTGGCAGGTGACGGTACAACAACCGCCACAGTGCTTGCACAGGCGATTGTTAAAGAAGGCGCAAAAGCAGTGGCTGCGGGCATGAACCCGATGGACCTTAAGCGCGGCATCGACATGGCGGTTGAAGAAGTTGTTGCTGACCTCATCAAGAAAGCCAAGAAGATCAAGACTTCTGAAGAAGTTGCACAGGTTGGTACAATCTCTGCCAATGGCGAAAGCCAAATCGGTGAAGACATTGCACACGCAATGCAAAAAGTCGGCAACGAAGGCGTAATTACTGTTGAAGAAGCAAAGACTGCTGAAACAGAGCTTGAAGTTGTTGAAGGTATGCAGTTCGACCGCGGTTACCTGTCACCATACTTCGTGACTAACCCGGAAAAAATGATCGCCGACCTCGAAGATCCATACATCCTGTTGCACGAGAAAAAACTTTCAAACCTGCAAGCAATGTTGCCGATCCTTGAGTCAGTGGTTCAGTCTTCACGTCCGCTTCTCATCATTGCCGAAGACGTGGAAGGCGAAGCGCTTGCGACACTCGTCGTCAACAAATTGCGCGGCGGTTTGAAAATTGCTGCGGTTAAGGCGCCAGGTTTTGGTGACCGTCGTAAAGCAATGCTCGAAGACATCGCGATCCTCACAGGCGGTCAGGTCATCTCAGAAGACCTCGGCATCAAGCTTGAGAACGTGACCCTCGACATGCTCGGCACTGCGAAGAAAGTGAACATCTCGAAAGAGAACACCACAATCATCGATGGCGCTGGCAAGAAAAAAGAAATCGAAGGCCGCGTTGGTCAGATCAAGCAACAAATCGAAGAAACTTCTTCCGATTACGACCGCGAGAAGCTTCAAGAGCGCCTGGCTAAATTGGCTGGCGGTGTTGCAGTGATCCGTGTCGGTGGTGCAACCGAAGTTGAAGTGAAAGAGAAGAAAGACCGCGTCGACGATGCATTGAACGCGACCCGCGCTGCGGTTGAAGAAGGCATCGTACCTGGTGGTGGTGTTGCACTTCTGCGTGCTTCCCATGCTGTGAAGTCAGAAGGCGCAAACAGCGACCAAGAAGCCGGTATCGCTATCGTACGTCGTGCGCTTCAGGCTCCAATTCGCCAGATCGCTGAAAACGCTGGTGACGAAGGCTCAATCATCGTGGGCAAAGTGCTTGATGAGAAGAAAAACTCATTCGGTTACAATGCCTCAACCGGCAAGTTCGGTGACATGATCGACATGGGCATTATTGACCCTGTAAAAGTCGTTCGTCACGCACTGCAGGACGCAGCTTCAATCGCATCATTGCTGATCACCACAGAAGCAATGGTTGCTGAAGCACCGAAGAAAGACGGTGGTGCCGCTGCCCCGGCAATGCCTGACATGGGTGGCATGGGCGGCATGATGTAAGAATTGGCTGACGCCAATTCGTCATCATAAAGACGCCCATCTTGTCAATTGGCGAACACCGCCCCGGCGGTGCTTCGCTGGCGGCATGATGTAAACAACTTTCGCGCCGCGAAAGTTGTGAGGACCCAGCATAGGGTTCGAAGCATCAGCGGCAGGGTATTCGCGAATGCGAAATACCGAGAGCCGAAGAAACAGAGGGCAGAACTTCGGTTCTGCCCTTTTCTTTTAAGGAAGAGTTACAGAAACAAACTAAGTCCGTTTTTGACGACGCCTTTGGGTGCGAAGCAATTCAACACGCCTGATACGCCGGGGATCGGCTTCCACAATCCGGAACTCGAATCCGTTATTGTTGATAACCTCACCGCGGACCGGCACACGGCCTAGGATATCGAAAATCAAACCGCCGATCGTATCCACGTCGTCTTCGTGTTCTCCGAATGCGAAGTCATCGCCCAGCAATTCCCGGATGTCATCCAGCTCTGCTTTGGCATCACACAGGAATGTTCCGTCGCCTTTATCAAAAATCAGTTGATCTTCATCATCGTGTTCATCCTCGATGTCACCAACGATTTCCTCAACAATGTCTTCCAAGGTGATAAGCCCATCGGTCCCGCCATATTCATCAATCACGAGAGCAATCTGCATTCGCTCCGCTTGCATGCGGGCCATCAGTTCCCGGACCCCCATGGATGGCGGCACAAACATCACTTCGCGCATGAGCTTGATCGAATGGATCGATTTCGACAGGTTGACCTTTTTAAGATCGAGGTTTGACGGCATTTTGGTTTTGCGCTTGGCAACCTCTGTGCGCGTCATGGAAGACGTCTTCAAAAGGTGAGAAACCACATCGCGGATGTGCACCATTCCCTTTGGGTCATCCAATGTGTCATCGAAAACCGGCATTCTCGAATGCCCACTTTCTTCAAACACCTTGAGAAGTTCCGCTATGGAAATCTCCTGGCTCACCGCAATAATATCTGCCCGAGGGACCATAATGTCCTCCACACGCTTATCCTGCAAATGCAGGATTGACGTGATCATGGCACGTTCGTCAGGAGAAAAGCCTTGTGCAAGTCCTTGATCATCAGACAATGCATCGGCGAGGTCTTCACGGATCGTCGAGCCGCTTTTCCTGCGGCTGAACAAACGCAGCAACCATGAAAAGACCGATCCGGCCTCCCCGTTTGCATTATTCTTATCTAAAGGAACAAGGGATCGGTTGGTGTCCAATGGTTCGTGACCATCGCCTGCAACCGTGCCAATCGACGAAGGTTCTGGTTCGGGTTGCGGATCAACGCTCATGTGATGGATCCGTCATGGTAAGGGTCTGCAATGCCAAGCTCATTCAAAATTCTGGTTTCCAGACTTTCCATCTGGAAAGCCTCTTCCTCTGTTTCATGATCATACCCAAAAAGGTGTAAGAATCCATGAACAATCAGGTGGCTGAAATGGTCGTTAAACGACTTGTTTTCAAGACGTGCCTCGCGATTGGTTGTCTCAACGGAAACAATGATGTCTCCAAGCAAAAATCCATCCGGCTCGCCAGGAAACGAAAGCACATTCGTTGGCTTATCCATGTCTCGCCACTGGTGGTTTAGGTTTCGGATCGTTTCGTCGCCGCAAATGACCACACTCAATTCAGCACCCGGTGATATTTTTAAGCTGGCCAGCCTTGTTGCCTCAAAAATTGCTGTCTCAATCAGGGTTTGTAAATCTGTCGGAACCTCAAAGTTCTCATCATTGATCGTCAGATCAATGTAGGGAATATCAATTGCCGACATCAGGACTTCGATTTTTTCCCGTGGGCAGCATCATAGGCACTTACAATTTCAGCCACCAACTTGTGACGCACCACATCTTCTGCCTTGAAGCGGATTTTCACCACGCCCTTGATCTTGTTCAAGACTTCCAAAGCCTCAATCAAACCTGATTTGGTGCCGGCCGGTAAATCCACCTGACTGGGGTCACCCGTCACGATCATGCGAGAGTTTTCGCCAAGCCTGGTCAAAAACATTTTCATCTGCATGGAGGTGGTGTTTTGAGCCTCATCCAGAATGACCGCAGCATTGGCCAGTGTGCGTCCGCGCATGAATGCAAGAGGGGCAATTTCAATGACGTTGGACTGGATAGCACGTTCAACCTTATCGCCCGGGATCATATCGTAAAGCGCGTCATAAAGCGGGCGCAAATAAGGATCGACTTTTTCCTTCATGTCGCCGGGCAAAAAGCCAAGCCGCTCACCTGCCTCCACCGCTGGCCGAGACAGGATGATACGGTCGATGGCACCCCGCTCCAGCAGAGCGGCCGCATGGGCCACGGCCAAATACGTTTTACCGGTACCTGCTGGACCAACACCAAACACAAGCTCCGCCCGGTCCATGGCACGAATATAAGCGTCCTGCGTTGGCGTACGGGCCTGAATGACCTTTTTTCGCGTACCAATTTTTGCAAGTGACAACATGCCGGTCTTTTCCATATCCGGCAGTTGCAACTGATTGTCGGCAGCGGCCATCCTTATGGCCCCTTCGACGTCGCCATTGGCCACATCCTGGCCTTGCTCCAGTTGTCGATATAGGTGTTCCAGTGCAATCCGCGCTTGCCGGACCGATGTGCTTTCGCCCTTGAGATGAACCTCGTTGCCGCGCGCCACAGCCTCCAAATCCAATTGCTGTTCGATCATCGCCAGATGTTGGTCAAACTGACCAAAGAGCCTTGAAGCCAGATGGTTGTCATCAAAGCCCAAAGCGATCTGTTCAAAATCCGAATGTTGTTTGTCCAGCTTGGAAGTTTTTTTACGGGTCTTAGCCGGTTTGCTGCTCAAAAAGCACTCCTGTCAGATGCCGATGCCTGTGAGGCTGTTCGGCGCCGCGCCTGTGATTTCAACATGTACCATCTCTCCCGGCTTGCCAAGAGCGTCATCCACAACAACGGACTGAAGCCAGGGAGAGCGCCCTATCAATTGGCCTTCACGGCGACCTTTTTTCTCGAGCAGAATTTCCATTGGCCGTCCTACACACGCCTCATTGAAAGCCAGTTGATGCCCGTTCAGGGATGCTTGCAGCCGTTGAAGCCGGTCAGACTTCACATCTTCAGGAACCTGATCTTTCAAATCAGCACCCGGCGTTCCCGGACGCGGTGAATAGTTGAAAGAAAAAGCGGAGGCATATTTCACGTCATCAACGACTTTCATGGTCTCGGCAAAATCTTCTTCAGTTTCGCCCGGAAAACCCACGATAAAATCCCCTGAAATTGCAATGTCGGGACGCGCCTTTCGCATCTTTTCAATTATGTGCAGGTAGTTCTTAACCGTATGATGACGGTTCATGGCTTTCAGAATCCGATCTGACCCCGCCTGAACCGGCAAATGCAGATAAGGCATTAAACAATCGAGATCGCGGTGTGCGGCGTAGAGCGCATCATCCATATCCACCGGATGGCTCGTGGTATACCGAAGACGCTTGAGCCCATCGACTTCAGCCAAGGCATACAGCAATTCGCCCAAGCCCCATTCGCGACGGTCAGCACCCTCGCCATGCCATGCATTTACATTCTGCCCAAGAAGTGTGATTTCACGAACGCCTGCATCAACCAGCGATCTCGCCTCTTCCATGATCTGTTTGACTGAACGTGAAACCTCTGCCCCACGGGTGTATGGCACCACGCAGAATGTGCAGAATTTATCACACCCTTCCTGAATGGTCAGGAACGCGGCAACACCGCGGGCTTGCACCTGCTTCGGTGTGGCGAGCGGAAGTTTTTCAAATTTTTCTTCAATCTCGAACTCGGTCTCAACCACGCGCTCACCATCACGGGCGCGGCGAACGATGTCCGGCAATCGATGATAGGTTTGCGGCCCTGCCACCAAATCGACGGCGGGCGCACGGGACATGATCTCAGCACCTTCGGCTTGCGCTACACACCCTGTTACACCAATTTGCATGGGCCTATTGGATGCCGCCCTTGCGTCCTTGATCTTACGGATACGACCGATTTCCGAATAGACTTTTTCAGCCGCCTTCTCGCGAATATGACAGGTATTCAAAAGTACAAGATCAGCGTCGGCCATATCGCTCGTGCGCTCATACCCGTCCTGCTCAAGCGCATCTTCCATACGATTGGTGTCGTAAACGTTCATCTGGCAACCGTAGGTTTTGACAAAAACTTTCTTACGGTCTTTGAGCGTATCTTCCATGAGGAAAGCCTATTCTTGTTTGATACAAAAGCGCTTGATCGCGGCGTTTTAGCGGTTTTTTCTGCAAAAGAAAACTATGGCATTTCCGGCATTCTGCCACGGCTCATCGACCAAAAACAGACGCGCGATATGCACTTTCAATCCTGGTCTGTGCAGCATTTGCAACCGTCCTGCGTCGATCATTTTCGCCAAACGGGATTGGCTCCAGAAACGTGACCTCCACATCCCATGCCGAACGTTTGATGAATTCCGACGCGTGGGGTGCGAGTGAAACGTCTCCAGGCCATGACGTTCGGGCGCGGTCTAACCTCCCCATCTTGATGCCATGACAGTGTGTATAGGCAATCGATACCGGCTGAATAAATACCGTCTCAGCCGACTTGTCTCGCACGACGAATTGCGCAGCGCCAAAAAGTGAAGATTTGAAATCCAACACGCCATTGCCGTCCCCTGTAGTCCCTTCCGCAAACAAGACCATGGCATCTCCCGCCAAAAGACGCTCGGCGACCATGCTTGCCTGTTCGCCACTCCGGCGCTTGTCTTCGCGGGTTACAAACACACAGCGCTGCAAGCGTGCAAGGAGACCCACAAACGGAATGTCCGATACTTCCGCTTTTGCGATGAATCAGACCTCCGCAAGGCAAGACAAAACAACAATATCGCACCAGGAAAGGTGATTTGCGACCAGCAGGAGGGGGCGCTCGCTGCTCAAGTTTCCTTTAACCACGATGCGAAGCCCCATGAGGCGAGCGACACAGCGATGCCAGAAAATCGGGATTTTGCGCGCCAAACGCAGATCACACCAAACTGCAATGGCCTGTATCGGCAACAAAAGAAGTGTGATTACCGCCACTAGAGCCAGCACACCAATAAGCCGCAGACGCAGGATCATTTCCCGTCTTTATTGAGGTCCAGAGGAATTCCGTAAAGCTCGAGGCGATGATCCACCAGCTTGTAGCCGTGTTCACGGGCAATCTTTTCTTGAAGCGCTTCAATTTCGGAACTTGCAAATTCAATCACATCGCCGGACTTCAGGTCGATGAGATGGTCATGATGGTTTTCAGGCACAATTTCATACCGTGCGCGACCATCCCGAAACTCATGGCGTTCAACAATGCCGGTTTCTTCGAGCAATTTTACCGTACGATAAACGGTTGCAATGGAAATATTGCTATCGATTTCCGACGCCCGAAGGTACAGGCCTTCCACATCCGGATGATCGTCCGCTTCCTCAAGCACTTTCGCAATGATCCGGCGTTGGCCGGTCATCCGTAAGCCTTTTGCAATACACTGTTCTTCTAGAGACATGGGTCGCCAGACACTTCCACCATAATTTGCGATGGTCTAGCCAAGTTCCCGCTGCATGACAAGCGCACGCGAGGGTTTCTTCTGCGGATTGTTGCCGTGTGAATAGTATCCCTCACGCTCACCCACTTGTTTGAACCGGAGCGATTTATACAGAGACAGGGCGGGCAGATTCTCTTCATCAACTTCTAGAAACAGGCTTTTCACGCGGTTGGTTTCTAGTTTGCGTATCGTTGCTTCAAGAAGAAGTCGGGCAAGCCCTGATCGGCGTGCCTTTTTTCGGGTCGCAATGGTGATGACCTCGGCTTCGTCGGCGATCTGGCGCACGAGGATAAATGCGAGCGGCACCCGCTTTTGATCGCCTTTTTGCCTAGCAATTAACGCAAAATAAGGTCCGCTGGACAGTTGGGAGCGTATGTCACCATCACTCCAACCGCGCTCAAAACATTCCTGATGAATCTCCGCCAATGCCTCAGCGTCGTTCGGCAAGGCTGCTTCAGCGACAACCGCGGTCGAATTTCCCAGAAAACGCGATAGGCTTTTATACATCCGCGTCAGCCATCAGCCCGTTCAAGTGCGAAACCCGATTGAGGTTTTGCATCTGCTCCACGCAGATACATGGGTTCGGGAGGCTCGGCATTTCCTTTGCGCGCCTTACCAAGCTCTGCGTATATGCGTGTGGGAAACGCTTCGAGTTCATGAACGATTGGGAGTTTTTGTGGCAACAACGCAGTTAATTGCTTTGCACCTGAACCACTCAGCGCTCCCTCAAATGCGCTAAATTCGCCGACCAAGTCATCGTATGTTGCCACCGTAGGCGCGCGCGCCGGAAGCTGGTAATAGGCTTGGTTTCGCTTTGCATCGAGGACGGCAGCAATTGCCTGTTCGCCCTGCATTTGACGCGCATGTTCGCGACAAGCTTCCAAAGTATTGACGCCGGTCAAAGGAATTTCCAACGAAAGCGCCAATCCACGCGCTACTGCGAGACCCACCCGAACACCGGTAAAACTGCCCGGCCCGGTAGATACTACAATGCGATCTAGGTCCGTATATGTCCGTTCAGCCGATTGAAGGCAGCGCTCAATTTGTCCGATGAGATGCTCTGCATGACCACGCCCAAGATCCACGGTTTCTTCCGAAAGAAACGCATCCCGCCCTGTATTGAATATACCGGATGTGCATTGGTGCGCCGATGTATCGATGATCAGAAGATTCACGGCGACGAAATCCAGTTATGAGGTGATCGAGACGTCAGGCAAACACACCCACAGGCTGCACTTCCTGCACCTCAGGAATGAAATGCTTCAGCAGGTTTTGAATACCGTGTTTCAACGTGGCCGTCGATGATGGACATCCGGCACAAGCGCCCTTCATATGAAGATAGACGATACCTTCGCGGAACCCGTGAAATGTGATATCACCACCGTCTTGAGCAACTGCAGGTCGCACGCGGGTGTCCAGCAATTCTTTGATTGTGTTTACGATCTCTGTATCTGCCGGATCAAAGTCTTCCTCGGTATCCGCAGTTTCTGCCGAAGCTTCTTTCATCACCGGCTTTCCGGTCACGAAATGCTCCATGATGGTGCCAAGAACGGCCGGCTTCAAATGCTGCCAATCAAACCCGTCTTCCTCGTCGCCTTCTCGCGTGACAGAAATAAAATCATAACCAAAAAACACACCGGCCACGCCAGGAATTTTGAACAATTGTTCTGCCAGCGGAGAAGCCGCTGCTTCTTCGGGCGTACGAAAATCTGCCGAACCGGAGGGCATTACAGCAATGCCAGGGAGAAACTTAAGGGTCGCTGGATTTGGTGTCGCTTCAGTTTGAATAAACATGGCACTCGCCCTCAATTGAATTAGAATAATTCTAAAGTAAGACCGCTTGGGTAAAAAATCAAGCTACTACGCAGCGGGTATCACAAAGATTTACTAACGGTCAGGTGACGCTTTCAATATCGTCAAACGTCATTTCACAGGGCACAACCACAACCGGAATGGAGAAGGAACTGCCCGAACCACCTAACGATGAGACCAACGGACCGGGGCCCTCATTGCCATCGCCCGCAGCAAGGACAAGCAGGGCAATGTCCTGATCTTCCTCAACCAGTGCCTCAATCTGCTCTTTTGTCTTCCCCTCACGGAAAATCAACTCAGGATCAATGTTCCCATGCTCGCGGCAGAATTGAGCATATTTCTCAAGGCTCTCTTCGCCGGCTTCACGGGCCTCGGCCTTCATGATTTCTTCAACGCCAATCCAATGCTGGAAACTCTCAGGCTCAGAGACAAACAGAAGGCTAAGCGCGCCACCAGTGTTTGTGGCTCGGCGCTCCGCATACAATACGGCTTTTTCGCACTCAGTAGTCGAATCAATCACACATAAAAACTTACGCTTGTGACCCTCTTCGTGAATCCGTCTTTTGCTGACCATGGTTTCCTACCGCAATTTCCTCAAGCGCAAGGTTACACCAGCGAACTCAGCCTAGAAAGCCAAAAATATCGCGTACTTCGGACATGGTCTGTCTCGCGATTTCCCGTGCCCGCGCAGCACCGTCTTCGAGAATTCCGTCAATATATGTGTGATCATCCATCAGTTTGCGCATTTCTGAATTAATTGGTGACAGCTTCTCCACTGCCAACTCAGCCAGAGCAGGTTTGAAAGTGCCAAATTGCTGCCCGGCAAACTCCGAAATCACAGCCTCAGGTTTGGTATCGCTGAGGGCGGCATAAATCCCTACCAGATTTTCAGCTTCGGGACGCTCTTTCAGCCCCTCGAGCGTTTCAGGCAGTGGCTCAGGGTCTGTTTTAGCCTTACGAATTTTCTTTGCGATATCATCAGCGCTGTCTGTGAGATTGATCCGTGACAGGTCAGACGGTTCAGATTTTGACATTTTCTTTGACCCGTCCCGCAAAGACATGACCCGCGTTGCCGGGCCTTCGATGATCGGTTCGGTTACCGGAAAATACTGGTCACCGTGACCCAATTCAGCGATTCGCGCTGCAAAATCATGATTGAACTTGGCAGCGATATCGCGCGTCAATTCAAGATGCTGCTTCTGATCGTCTCCCACCGGCACATGGGTGGCGCGGTAAAGCAGAATATCAGCTGCCATCAGGTTGGGATATGTGAACAAACCAACCGACGCATTTTGCGCATTTTTACCCGCTTTTTCCTTGAACTGGGTCATGCGTTGCAGCCAGCCCATTCGCGCGACACAGTTGAAAAGCCATGCCAGTTCCGCATGTTCCCGCACTTGCGACTGGTTGAAAACGATGTGCGACTTCGGATCAATGCCGGCCGCAATAAATGCAGATGCAATCTCGCGGGTTTGCATCTTCAGGTTTTCCTGAATGAGATCAGCCGTGATTGCATGCAAATCGACCACGCAATAGATGCATTCGTGGCTTTGCTGCATGGCAACGAATTTACGGATTGCACCAAGATAGTTGCCGAGGTGAAGATTGCCGGTGGGTTGAACACCGGAAAACACCCGATTGGTCGGCTGGCTCATGATTGTCTTCCAATACGTTTGAGAACGAGCGGGTTATGGCGTAACGCTTGCCATTCTGCAAGGGTGGATGCGCTTGGATTTCACCTTGGGAAAGTTAAACACTCATTTCCGCCGAACCATTCGTAACAAGGCATCTTTCGGGACCGCACCCGTTACAATCACCAAAGCGAAATAAACGCTCATGGAAGTGACAATCAAAAGACCAATCGCTCCCAACCGCGTTAAAAGACCTGCCTCCAACAAAATATCTCCGGACCACTCTGCACCATAATAAAGGACCAGACCCATTATCCCACTCGCCAAAACAATCAAACATAAATTGCGCAAGGTTGGTGCCGTTACGGAGTAAAATCCGCCCCAAGTCAAAACGAACCAAAGGAGAATCGCATTCAACCAACCGGCGGCACTCGTGGCAATCGCGAGACCCACTACGCCGCACCGTGGGAATAATAGAAGTGCCAGAACGATGTTCGTTACGGCATTGATAGCTGAAAACCACATGGGCGTGCGCATGTCTTCGCGGGCATAAAAAGAGGGTTGGAAAATTTTGATCAACACGAAAGAAGGAAGGCCAATGGCAAATGCAGCCAGTACTTGTGCTGTGATCTCCGCGGTTTCCCGGTCAAACGCTCCGCGCTCATAAACAAGGGCAACCAATGGCAGCGGTATCAAAAACAACCCAATCGCTGCTGGAATTGTGAGGCCAAGCCCGAATTCAAGGCTCTTGTTCTGCAAGGCCTGCGCGTTGGTTTTATCGCCCGCAGCGAGCGCACGGGTCAATTCAGGCAACAATACAACGCCAATTGAAATGCCGATGATACCGAGCGGCAATTGCATCAAGCGATCAGCATAGTTCATGATAGCGATGGCGCCGGACTGGGCAGAGGCAATGATCTGCCCCACCAGTAAATTTATCTGCGTAATTCCACCCGCAATGGCCGTGGGCAGTGCCAAAACCAGTAGTCGCTTCACTTGCGGTGACATCCGTGGAACGCGCAATGACATGCGAAAATCCTGGCGCATGACACCCGAGATCAAAAGTCCAGCCTGCAGAATTCCAGACGCAAATACTCCCCATGCAAGGCCCAGGCCGACGGAGCGTTCCTCCCAGCCGGAATTTGCTGCCCATGCCAAAATGCTCACCAAAACCACATTCAAAACGACCGGAGCAAGCGCTGCAAGAAAATAGCGCCTGAACGAGTTTAGAATGCCTGACAACATGGCCACGACCGACATCGCCGCCAGATAAGGGAACATGATCTGCGCGAGCGTTACCGTGAGCTCGAATTTGTCCGGTTCTTCCACAAATTTCGGGGCAATGATCGTGCTGACCAGCGTCGACATGAAGATCATGGCGAGCGCTGAGAACAGCAGCAGGAACGGCAACAGTACAGATAATATCTTTTCCGAGAAATCGCGGGCAGCGCTCCGGCCACCCTCTTCCAGCTCTTTTGCAAAGAGCGGCACGAATGCGGAATTAAATGCACCTTCAGCGAAAAGTCTGCGAAAGAGATTTGGGAAACGGAACGCCGCATAAAACGCGTCCGCCACCGGGCCCGCACCCAACAATGCGCCGATTAAAGCTTCTCGAACAAAGCCGAGAACACGGCTTGCAAGCGTTGCTCCGCCAACCGACGCAAACTTCTGGAACAAACTCATTGTGCCGCTTCTTTGAGACGCGTCGGGTCCATGACATCCAAAAGCCGCGCCTCAATTTTTTTCAGCCGGGCTGATGTTGTAATTTTCTGACCCACCAAGTCTTTGACATAAAAACTGTCATTGGCCTTTTCACCGAAGGTAACAATGTGCGCGGACCCGATATCGAGGCTCAAATCGGCCAATGCAGCTGTGAGTTCAGAGAGAAGGCCGGGCCGATCGAGACACTCGATTTCAATCACGGTGAATTCGTCAGAAAAATCGTTATTGATATGAACTTTTGGCGCAATGGAAAACGCTTTGTACCGACTTTTACCATGGCGGTTTCGGGCGATGACATCGGGTAGTTTTGCCTTGCCCGAAAGCACTTCTTCGATCACTTTGCCGATACGGGCAGCACGGCGGATTTCGTCGGCATCATCATCATATTCGCGATTGATAAAGATCGAATCCAGAGCGCGCCCATCACTCGTTGTATGAATTTTTGCATCCACGATATTGCCGCCCGCCGAAACACAGGCACCCGCAATCACGGATAGCAGCCTCGGATGATCTGGTGCCACAACTGTAATCTCAGTGATTGCCTCAAACTGTTTTGTGTGGACACTAGTCGCCAATTGTTGGCCGGACTTTTCGACATCGCGCAAGAAACGCAAATGCCGAACTTGACCGTCCAACTCAGTGGAAAGGAAATATTCCGCATAGGGCAGCCCCACAAATCGCTTGGCATCTACTTCAGGCATATCATCAAGCCGGGCAAGCAGTTCTTCTTTGGCGGCCGACAAGCGGGATTTAAGAGGGATTTTTGAGAACCCGCCGTTGAGCATCAGTTCGGTTTCATAATAGAGCGTTCTCAGCAACTGCCCCTTCCAGCCATTCCAAACGCCGGGCCCCACGGCACGAATATCGCAGACGGTCAAAACCACGAGGTACCGCACCCGCTCAACTTCCTGAACGACGCTGGCAAAATCCGCTATTGTCTTGCGATCTGACAAGTCGCGGCTTTGCGCGATTGTGCTCATGGTGAGATGCTCCCGGATGAGCCATGCAACCAGTTCGGTTTGTTCTTCGTTGAGGCCAAAGCGGGGGCATAATTGACGAGCCACGCGCTCGCCGGCAATTGAGTGATCTTCTTTCCTCCCCTTTGCAATATCATGCAAAAACAGAGCCACGTATAAAATGGTGCGGTCCTGAATGTCCGGTAAAAGGTCAGCCGATAGGGGATGCTCGCTCGCAAGACTTCCATTTTCAATTCCCGACAAAGCACCAACGGAACGAATGAGATGCTCATCGACCGTGAAATGGTGATACATGTTGAACTGCATCATGGCGACGACCTTTCGGAACGCCGGGATGAACTTTCCGAGGAAACCGGTTTCGTTCATACGGCGCAACATACGCTCAGGCCCTTTTTTACTCGTCAGCAATTGCAGGAAAATCGCATTCGCTTCAGAGTTTTTGCGCATTTCCGCATCAATTAGAGAAAGAGACTTGGATAGAACTTCCACCGCATCAGGATGAAAATCCAATCCGCTTTCTTCGGCAAATTTGAAAAACCGGATCAGGTTGACCGGATCATCGGAAAAGACGCTCTCGCGGGCAAGGTTGATCCGACCATTATCGTTGACGAACGCGTCTGTTCCTTTGATCTTTTTGCGTCGACGCATCATCGAACTCACAAACCGATCAAATCCACCAACGGGTTTTGCCTGTTTCTCTTCGAGTTTTGCGCAGGCTATCAGCGTCAAATCTCCCACTTCCTTGGCGACCAAAAAGTAGTGCTTCATGAAGCGCTCAACACCGGAAAGCCCTGCCCTTGTGCCATACCCAAGCCGCTCAGCGATTTCACGCTGGATATCGAATGAAAGCCTTTCTTCGGCGCGTCCTGTGAGGAAGTGCATATGGCATCGCACTGTCCATAGAAACTTCTCCGCTTTTCGGAACCTGCGATAATCTTTCTCCGAGAACATTCCCACACTCACAAGAGAATGGGTCTTGCCCTTGTTGTGGAAGTATTTCCCGATCCAGAAAAGAGTGTGTAAATCCCGCAATCCACCCTTGCCGTCTTTCACATTCGGTTCAACCAGATATCGCGATTCACCCGTTCTCAGGTGTCGATCATCCCGCTCGGCAAGTTTGGATGCGATGAAGTCTTTGGCCCCTTTTTTGACCACTTCATCTCTAAAGCGCTGGGCCAGGTCTTCAGCAAGATCCCGGTCTCCGTGGATAAAGCGCAATTCCAGGATCGACGTTCTGATGGTCATGTCCTGATTGGAAAGACGAATACACTCATCAATAGTGCGGGTAGCATGGCCCACTTTGAAGCCCATGTCCCACAGCATATAAAGGATATACTCAACGACCTGCTCTCCCCATGCTGTTTGCTTGTACGGAAGAACAAACAGCAGATCGATGTCAGAACCGGGAGCAAGTGTGCCACGGCCATAACCGCCAACAGCTGTAATGGCTAAACGTTCGGCACTTGATGCGTTTTGCGAACGGTACACATGAGAAACCGCAAAATCATAGATCAGGCGTATGATCTCGTCTTGCACATGGGAAATACGCCACGCACATGCTGTGCCGTTTCCATCTTCAAACAGAAGTTTCTGAGCTTGGTCGCGACCTGTCTTGGACGCTTCTTTCAGCCTGGCAAGAACTTTCGCACGAACTGCCGGTGATGACCCGTCAAGTGTATCTGCATCAGCAAATGAAGTGAGTTCATGGCGAAGACTATCACTGTCGATAAGCGTCTCGAGACGTAAATTCTTGCTTGCCATTGGGTCGTGCCCGAAAATCAGTTTCAGGCGTTGTTATAACTACGCGCGGCAATGATTGAAAGCGATAGACTAGGCTTCGCTTTCTTCATCTGCAGAAGCTTCCACAGGTGCTGCTTTGGGCCCACCTTTGGACACGCCAACCATGGCAGGACGCAGGACACGTTCACCAATTACAAATCCGACCTGAACAACTTCCATCACCGTGTTGTTGGGCACTTCTGTGTTTGGAACTTCAAACATTGCCTGATGGAAGTTCGGGTCAAACTTCTCACCCTTAGGGTCAAGTTTCTTGACCCCGTTTTTCTCCAAAGCGTTGAGGAGTTCACGCTCTGTCATTTCCACGCCCTCGGAAAGAGCCTTCAGGCCGGGATGATCTTTTTCTTCTTCCGGAATGTGATCCAGCGCGCGGCGCAGATTGTCAGACACTCCCAAAATGTCACGGGCAAAACTCGAGATGGAAAACGCTCTCGCATCCGCCACATCTTTTTGCGTCCGGCGGCGTAAGTTCTCCATTTCCGCCGCAGCACGCAAAAGCCGATCATTCAATTCCTTGATCTCTTCTTCCTGCCGGGTGTTTTCTGCCGCAAGCGCTTCAAGCGGATTGGAAAATCCCTCACCGGTTTCGCTTGCTTCACCGCCTTCGGCTTCCGCTAACGCTGAGAGAAGTTCGTCTTCGCTCATTGCTTCAAAGTCTTGGGTAGCTTCGGTCTCAGGCTTTTCAGCGGCCTTGTTTTGATGCTCGTTGGGGTCGCTCATCAATCATTTCCTGCATTAATTGGAAGTGGGTTGCATATCAGCGTTTGCAACCAAAAAATCAAGGGTTGTTATTCCAATATCCGACTAATAACGCGCGCCGTGTAATCCACCATGGGAACCAGACGTGCATAATTGAGACGGGTTGGGCCGATAATACCCAAAGCGCCTATCACTTTTTGCTCGTTGTCGCGGTATGGCGCCACAATGACAGAAGAACCCGAAAGCGAAAAGAGATTGCTTTCCGAACCGATAAAAATACGTACCCCATCGCCCTCTTCAGTGAGTTGGAGCAGTTTCATAAAATTCTCTTTGGCTTCCAACTCTCCAAACAATTGGCGGACGCGGTCAAGATCGTCACTGGCTTCAAGATCTTCAAGCAAGTTCGAATGGCCGGAAATGATGAGTTGCCCAGGCTTACCTTCGGTGGTGCCTGCCCAGGTGGCGATCCCTGCATTGACCAGCTTCTGACTCAGTTCGTTCAATTCGGTGTTCGCCGCATTCTGCATGGATGCCAGGACTGAGTTAGCCTCAGTAATTGTGCGCCCGGCAATATGCGCATTCATGAAGTTGGCCGCCTCCGTCAATGTGGATGCGGTTGTGCCAAGCGGCAATGTCAGAAGCCGGTTCTCCACCGAGCCATTTTCACCAACGATGACGGCCAGTGCTTTGGTTGGCTCAAGGCGGATGAACTCGATATGCTTAAGCCGCAAATCTGATTTTGCTGCCACTACCAAGCCTGCAGTTCGCGAAAGCCCTGATAGAAGCTGACTGGCTTCCGTCAGTACATTATCGAATGTCATTTCGCTTGAAGCTGCTTTCATCTGCGCTTCAATGGATTGGCGTTCGGATTTGCCGAGATTGCCAAGTTCCAAAAAACTATCAACAAAAAACCGCAAGCCGAGATCAGTCGGCATGCGCCCGGCACTGGTATGTGGCGCGTAGATCAGCCCCAGCGCTTCCAGATCTGACATTACGTTGCGGATCGTGGCGGGTGAAAGCGTTTGGGTCAGTTGTTTGGAAAGAGAGCGCGATCCAAGCGGATCTCCCGTTTGGAGATAACTGTCGACAATGCGTTTGAAAATATCACGGGACCGCTGATCCAGCTCCTGTATGGGGGAAACAGGTACCGTAAAATTATCGCTGTGTTTGCTCATCACCTAGTTCCAAAATGCACAAGTCTGCCTAGAAATTTAATTGTGAAATGTGGCTTTGCCAAGCACCGGCAAACAGTCTAAATGATCACGCAACACCAAACCACAGGAGCATGCCATATGAGGCCTTCCAATCGTGCAGCCAATGAGATGCGCGCCGTCACCATCGAACGCGGATTTTCACGCCACGCTGAGGGCTCTTGCCTGATAAAGTTCGGCGATACACACGTACTATGTACTGCAAGTCTTGAGGAACGGGTGCCGCCATGGTTGCGGGGAGCGGGATCAGGATGGGTGACTGCCGAATACGGCATGCTTCCCCGGTCAACCCATGACCGCATGCGCCGTGAGGCGACCGCTGGAAAACAGTCTGGCCGGACACAGGAAATTTCGCGCTTGATTGGACGCAGTTTGCGAGCGGTGGTCGACATGAAAGCTCTGGGTGAACGTCAAATCACGGTGGATTGCGATGTTATTCAAGCGGATGGCGGCACACGAACAGCTTCAATCACAGGCGGGTTTATTGCGCTAAAAGACTGCATCGAATGGATGAAAGCTCGAGACATGGTCGGAGACAATGTGCTGACCGACAATGTGGCGGCGATATCATGCGGTATTTATAAAGGCACGCCGGTTCTTGATCTCGACTATCCGGAAGATTCCGATGCGGAAACCGATGCAAACTTTGTGATGAATGGAAGTGGCGGGATCATCGAAGTCCAAGGCACGGCAGAAGGTGCCGCTTTTAGCCGTGATGAACTCACCGCCCTGCTCGACTTGGCATCGCAAGGCATTGCTGATCTCGTGGCATTGCAGAACAAGGGATAGTGATGCGGCGTCTTGATAGTAAGGACCTTGTGGTTGCCAGCCATAACGCGGGCAAAGTGCGCGAAATCAACGACTTGATCGGACCTTACGGGTTTAACGCAAAATCCGCTGCTGAACTTGGCCTGCCAGAGCCTGAAGAAACCGGTACCACTTTTGAAGAAAATGCGGCTATCAAGGCGCTTTCGGCCATGCGGGAAACAGGCCTTCCGTCGTTGGCAGATGACTCAGGTCTATGTGTTGAGGCACTAGGCGGAGACCCGGGTGTTTACACTGCAGACTGGGCGGAACGTGAAGACGGTTCCGGTCGCGATTTTTACTATGCGATGGAGAAAGTTGAAGCGGCGCTTCAAAATGCAGGAGCTACTGAACCGCACCAACGCAATGCGAAATTCGTTGCAACGCTCTGCATTGCGTGGCCCGACGAACATCTGGAATATTTTACCGGAGAGGTTGAAGGCAAGATCGTTTGGCCACCGGTGGGAGACGCAGGCTTTGGATATGACCCGGTTTTCATGCCGGATGGGTTTGATCGTACGTTCGGCGAAATGTCTGCAGAGGAAAAACACGGCTGGGATGCTGGCCGTTCCGACAATGGTCTATCACATCGCGCGCGGGCTTTTGCAATGCTCGCCCGCCAATGCTTATCAAAGGATCAGAATTGATCATGGCGGCAATCAGCGCACCGTTTGGGGTCTATGTGCATTGGCCGTTTTGTGCCGCCAAATGCCCTTATTGTGATTTCAACAGCCATGTGCGCCACAACCCGGTGGACCAGAAAACCTTTATAGAGGCTTATTTCCGGGAAATCGAGTTCATGGCAGCCCTGGCGCCAGGGCGGACGATCTCCAGTGTTTTCTTTGGGGGTGGAACGCCATCGCTCATGGAACCGGAAACCGTTGGTGCTATTCTTGATACACTTGCGAAGCACTGGACGATCGCGCCCGATGCCGAAATCTCTATGGAAGCAAACCCGACAAGTGTCGAAGCAAATCGCTTTCGAGGCTATCGTAGTGCCGGTGTGAACCGGGTGTCGCTTGGTGTTCAATCGCTAGATGACCGTCAACTTCAGTTTTTGGGAAGGCTGCATACCGCATACGAGGCAAAAGAAGCGATTGGCTTTGCCCAAGACACATTCGAGCGAACGTCATTCGATCTGATCTATTCGCGGCCGGAACAAACAGCAAAGGAATGGGAAGCCGAGCTCTCGGAAGCGCTTTCCCTCGCAGCAGGACACCTTTCGCTTTATCAGCTTACGATCGAGGAAGGCACGCGGTTTTTCGACCTTCGCGAAGTGGGTAAACTATCGCCGCTCCCCGAGGAACCCTCAGCGGAACTCTACGAACTGACGCAAGACATGACCCGTGATGCGGGGTACGAGACTTATGAGATTTCAAACCATGCAATGCCCGGCCATCAGTGCGAGCATAACCTCGTCTATTGGCGTGGCCATGACTATGCCGGTATTGGACCTGGCGCGCATGGACGTATCACCACAAATATGGGCCGCGAAGCAACCGTAACGCTGAAGAATCCAGAAGAATGGTGGCAGAAGGCAATGGTTGAAGGTGTGGGCCTCGATGACCGATTTACCCTGCTGCCACAGGAACAAGCCGATGAATACCTGCTTATGGGTTTGCGGCTTGCGGAAGGAATATCAAAGGACCGTTTTGCAGAACTCAGCGGGCGGGAGCTGGAAGAAAAACAAATCGATTTCCTCTCAACCCTTGGGCTTGTGGAGAAAAGCGAAGCCGGTCTTATCCGGGCAACGCCGAAGGGTTTTCTGGTGCTCGATGCCGTCGTCGCTGATTTAGCTGCCTGAGAAACTGCTCACCGCAGGTTCCAAGAGACGTCCTGAACCATTTTCAATTTTGTAGATTGCCAACCCCCGTTGGGTGGTACCATTGGCGCGAATGCGGAAGGCACCATTGATGCCCTGAAAACCTCGGGAACTTTCAAGCTTGTTTGTGGGATATGGATTTTGCTGCCCGTTTAGCCGAACCATTTCTGCGGCAAGGGTAACAGCGTCGTAAGCAAGCGCTGCCTGGACCCCGGGACGAGCGCCAAACCGGCTTTGATACCGTGCGGCAAAATCATTGAATGCCCTGATATCACGGCCCGGATAAATCGCGCCCTGGACCACCGCATCGCTTGTTTTTACGGATTCCCATGCGCCTGATCCCAGGACCTGCTTTCCGGTAAAATCAAGACCGTTTCGCTGCAAGCCGGATAAAATCAGCGCTGGAATTGGCCCGCCTTCCGGGATGTAGATTGTGTCGCTCCCCTGAGCAGTCGCAACGCCGGATGCCAGAGCGCTCTCGATGCCTGTGGGTGAGCGTTCATATTTAATTACGTTCACCAACATGCCGCTGCCGCCAGCCGTTTCGCGTAGAATTCTTTCGCGTAAATTGCCTTCGGCATTGATAGGCAGGAATGCGGTGACAGATTTACGACCAATGGAGGCTGCATATCGAATGATACGTGTTGTGTCAGACTGTGGCGTATAGGAGAACAAATAAACGCCACGACGCGCAATTGACGTATCCGTTGAGAAGGCTAGCATCGGGACGCCGGCAGGCTGAGCGCTTCCGGATGCAGCACTCACATTGGCGGCGAACAAAGGCCCAAGAATCAGCGAACTTCCTTCGGCCACTGCATCGGCAGCAGCAGTCTGTGAGACAGCGGCCTGGCCTTGCGTGTCTTTAACAACCAGTTGAATGCTGTTGCGGCCAAAATTCTGCATGGCCATGGCTGCGCCGTTGCGCAACTCTTTGGCGACTTCTGCAGCCCCTCCGGGAATAGTGGTTGGCACCAATAATGAAACCCGCACCTGGCCAGCACCAATCACTTCGCCTTTCGGGTTAGGCGTTAGCACTTTCGCACTTTGGCCCGAATTATTATCAGGCAGGCCCTGACGAATATTGCTGTCTGTGGAAGAACAAGCAGACATTGCGAACGCCATGAACGCAACCCCTGCGCTGGCGAAAAAAGCGCGTCGTTGTTTAGCAAATGAAAACACTATGTTACCCCGTACTGCCGATCTAATCATTGTGTCCGACGCTTGACAGTATATCACCGCCTTGCCCAAAACTGTAAATGCCAGCGTGTTCCCTTAAGACATACCAGCAACTTACGCAACGTCATGACCCTTAACCGACTATTTGATCAAAGCCTTTATCAATATCAAAAATTAGAACCTTCCTATTGGGAGGCAAGTGTGGCCGGGAAAAGGCAAGAGTGTGGAGCCCTTTTAAGCAATGATACTGATTGTGATGTGGCGATCATCGGTGGCGGGTATACGGGACTTTCCGCTGCTTACACGCTTGCCAAAGACCACAATATAGATGCTCGTGTTGTCGAGGCCGGGGAGATTGGTTGGGGAGCGTCGGGAAGAAATGGTGGTTTTTGCTGCATGGGTGGAACGCAATATTCTCCCCGAGCACTTATCAAAAAGTTCGGACTGGAAGAAGCAAAACGCTTCACGCAAGCACAAGCAGCAGCGGTTGAGTTAGTCAGTGGTATCGCAAGCGATGAGGGCATTGAGGTAGACGCACAAGGCAATTGCGAATGGGTGGTTGCAGAAAAACCATCACACTTCGCAGCCATGAGTGAAGAATGCGAATTGTTGAATACCAAGCTCGAGATCGCATCAGAAATGGTTTCGCGGGAAGAATTTTCCGAGATTGGATATGATGCGCCCCATCAGCACGGTGCAATGGCACATAAGCCGGGTTTTGGTCTCAACCCACTGAAATATTGCCTCGGACTCGGTCGTGCTGCGGTGAGAGCAGGCGCTAACCTTCACCCCCATAGTGAAGTCATCGCATGGCACAAGGAAGGATCGCGCCACCATCTCCGAACTAAAAACGGCGGCGTTTTACGAGCGAAACATATTATCATTGCCTGCAACGGTTTCATGCCCGAACACCTACATTCCGGAATTGCTGGCTATGCCCTTCCATTGCAAAGCCAGATTATTGTCACCCGGCCGCTGAGCGACGATGAAATGGCAGCCCACAAGTGGACCACCAAAAGCCCAGCGATTAATTCGCGCAACGTCTATTTCTATTATCGGATGCTGCCTGACAAACGCTTTTTGATTGGGGGGCGCGGCGATTTTAAGGGCACTCCCGAAGGCGCAGAAAAGTCTGCCGAAGCACTTCGACAAGCAATGATCGATCTGTGGCCCGAATGGCGTACCGTCACGATAGACTATGCGTGGCGCGGGTTTGTTTGCTTCACTTCAGCCCTACGGCCAGCTATTGGCAGGTTGAAAAACGATCCAAGCGTTTCCTATGGCTTTGGCTATCATGGTAACGGCGTTAACAATGCCACATGGATTGGCAAAGAGATCGCGGATTGGCTGGCGACGGGCAATGATATGAACGCCATCACACCTGATCACTTGCCCGCAGTTGTTCGGGGCATGCCGGGTTCTTTCCCATTCCCTTCTTTCCGTCCCCTCTATGCAAAAGCAGGTGTGGCGTGGCACCGTATGCTTGATGTGCTTGATCGATAGCGTAGAATTTTGAATTTGAAGGGACGCCGCCATTTCG